>CAZBKX010000746.1:0-1964 GCA_964492535.1 uncultured Rhodoferax sp.
AGGCGACCCGCTGTATTTACTGCCGGACATGGACTTTGGCGTAGAAGATTCGCTGTCGGTGCCGTTTTATGGTGTGTCCGCCGGCTACGAGGTGCAGGTTATGCCCGCCTGGAACGGATTTTCGTCGGATGACCTGGTGGCCGACACGGCCCGGATGAACGCGCACCTGCAGTCCTACATCGACACCATGCCCGCCCAGTACCTTTGGGTTCACAAGCGTTTCAAGGCCCGACTACCGGGGGTTGCCGAGGCATCCTAAGTTTCATGCCTTTTAGGCCTCCAGGCCTCGTAAAGTATGCGTTAACAGATCGCATTTAAATAGCAAACACCACGGCCCGCAAAGCGCATGCGATACTTTACCCGGTTGCCTTCGCACCCCCCTTCTTTCCGGCCCGGCTGAACTTATTCGCCCTATTTGCTGCACCTGCCCATGAACCCTGAAGTCATTGTCACCAACCTCAAGCAGCGCTTTACCGGCGTCTCCGGCACCGTCAATGCGCTGCTGCCGGTGCAGGCGCGTTCGCTGAACCTGGCTTACTTGGGCTCCGAAATGCCGGGGGCCGGCCTGGCGGAGGCGCAGTGCGGCGAGCGCTTTGCGCGTCTGACGTTTTGGCAGGCGCTGCGGGTGTCGATGTCGCGTCTGCCGGATGGCCGCAAGCGCATCTGGCATGTACGGCGCGACCCCGAAATGATGCTGGCTATTTTTCTGCGCGACGTGCTGCGCCTGCCCATTGCGCTTGTGTTCACCTCGGCGGCCAAGCACCGGCATTCCGGCTTTCCGCGCTGGCTGATTGCCAAAATGGATGGCGTGGTCTCCACCACCCCCGAAGCCGCCAGCCATGTGCCCAACACCAGCCGCGTGGTGCCGCACGGCATCAGCCTGGCACGCTTTGCCCCGCCGCCGGACAAGCGCTCGGTCTGGGCGCGCACCGGCTTGGCGGGACAGTTCGGCATTGGCGTTTTTGGGCGCGTCAGGCCTGACAAAGGCAGTGATATTTTTGTCGACGCGCTGCTGGCCCTGTTGCCCGATTTTCCGGCGTACACCGCCGTGATTGCCGGGCTGTGCCAGCCGCAGCACGCAGCGTTCAAGCAGGCGCTAGTGACCAAAATTGCCGCCCACGGCCTGTCTGAGCGGCTGATTTTTTTGGGCGAGATCGCACCCGACAAAGTCGGTGAGTGGTATCAGAATGTGCTGATCACCGTGGCCTGCCCGCGCTACGAGCCCTTCGGCCTGACCCCACTGGAAGGCATGGCCTGCGGCTGTGCCGTGGTTGCCAGCGACACCGGCGCTTTCAAGACCATCGTGGACGAAGGCATCACCGGCCATGTGGTGCCCACCGAAGACGTCAACGCCCTGGTGGCCGCCCTGCGCTCTGTCATGCAAGACCCCGAGCGCGCCCTGGAGATGGGCCGGTTAGGCCGGCTCCGGGTGGAGCAGAAGTTCTCGGTCGAACGGGAGGCTGCGGGCATCGCGGCCGTGTATGCCACCGTATGGGCCAACAACACAGCGCCCGCCCAATGATCATTAAAGAAGAGACTCCCACCATGCCGCCTGAATCCACTCCCGCCCGCCCCCGCCTGACCATTGGCATCCTGACCTTGAACGAGGCCAAGCGCATTGCGTCCTGCATCCACAGCGCCAAGTTTGCCGACCAGATTGTGGTGGTGGACAGCGGCAGCAAAGACCAGACCCGCGACATCGCCGCCGCGCTGGGCGCTGAAGTCCACAACTACCCCGATTGGCAGGGCTTTGCCGTGCAGCGCAACCGGGTGCTGCAACACGCCCGGGGCGAATACATTTTTTTCCTGGATGCCGACGAAGAAATGCCGCCCTCCATGCAAGCCGAAATTGAGGCGGTGGTGGCAGCCGGCAAGGACGAGATTTGGGAAGTGCAGTGGAACCAGGTCGCCTTTGGCAAGCCGCTGACGCTGATGAAGAGCACCGGCGGCATTCCGCGCATGTT
>CAZBKX010000747.1:0-5109 GCA_964492535.1 uncultured Rhodoferax sp.
AGGCTTGATTCTCAGCTGAGGCCCACCACTGACTGTATTGCACGCGACCTTGGCCCGCAATTGCCTCGGACGGCGCTACTCTTGAAACGACCTTGTTCACACGAACCACAGCGTAACCTTGCGGCCCGAGATCAACGCCGATCAACTCGGGCAAAACAGATGCATCTGTTCGCAATACGGCATTTAACACCGATGCTGGCGTGTTCAGGGGTTGGTCACGGGAGAGTACCATTGCTGCTGGCATAACAGCGGTGCCGGGAGATGCCTTCCATAGAGCCAGTTTTTCCTGCCCCTCCTTCTTTGCCAATTGAACTGCACCCTCAGACATCACTCGCGTACGAACTATCTCTCGCACTGCCTCAAACGGTTGTGTTCTAGCAGGTGTGTATTGCTTGATGCGACCAGCAACCAGCTGGCTGGGCGCTGTTTCAACCGCTTCGGTGTTGCGGCTTTTCTCCACAGCATCGGGTGCAAAAATTGCCGTCAAAAATTTCTCGTTCGCCAGCACGCCGGTCGCTCCACGTGCGGGCCGACGGAGGACATTGGACGCATATTTAACCTCTAGCTTGAGTTTATCAGCGATAGGCTTCAAACTATCCGACTGTTCATAAACGCCATTGGTAAAAGCCTCTGCAGCCTCTGCAAATTGCCGCTGTGCTTGCTGCTTCTTGAGATCCACCTCCAAGCCAGCCCGCAACTCTTCGAAACCAAGCAGCTTTGGCGCCTTGACATCGGTAAGTTGAATGATGTGGTAGCCAAAATCAGACTCGATAACTTCACTGATGTCACCCTTCTTCAGGGCGAAAACGGCATCCTCAAATGGCTTGACCATTGAGCCGCGGCCAAAGAAATCCAAGTCGCCCCCGTTGGCAGCTGACCCTGTGTCTTGCGAGTTCTTCTTTGCGAGTTCTGAAAAATTTCCTGGAACTTGCCGAAGTTGTTTGAGCAACTCATCCGCACGGGCCTTTGCTTTTTGTTTATCTGCGGTCGGCGCGTCCTTGGCTGCATTCATTAAAATATGGCTTGCGCGTCTTTGCTCGTTGCCACTTAAACGCGACACATTCTGCTCGTAGTAGGACTTCAAATCCGATTCATTGATGGAAATCGTTTTGGTAACGGCATCCAAGTCCAATACAACATATTCAATGCTCGCTTGTTCCGGGGACTGAAACATAGCTTGATTGGCCTTGTAGTAAGCATCCAACTCAGCATCCGTCGGTGTGATTTGACTGAGAAATTTCTCAGTCGAAAAACTGACAATTTGCACTTCACGCTTTTCAAAAAAAGAGTTCAGCGCCACATCCGCCATACCCGGAGTCGCAAAGCTTGACGCAGTAACTGCTGCTTCAATCTGCCTGACAGACAAATCTCGACGCACACGGGCCTCAAATCCTTCGGGTGTCAAACCTTGGCTGGCAGCCAACTGACGATATCGATCCATATCCAGTTTGCCGTCGGGCAAGCGCAGCGATGCAATAGTTGGGTCTTCTTGAAGACTGCGAGCGAGCATCGCATCGCTGGTTGTCAATTTGAATTTATCCGCCGCCTGCAACAAAACACGGTCCCGAACCAGCCGCTCCAATGTGGCGTAACGGGCATCGGGTGAATCCAGCAATTTGACGTCTATGCTCGGCATGGAGGCGCGTAGACGGTCTGCCTCAGCTCTGTGCGCAGAGTCCCATTCGGCCTGGGAAATATCGTGACTTCCAACACGTGCAACAGTTTCGCCTTGCGAGTTGGACTGGTTATACCCATCGACTCCAAACAACACAAACGAAGGGATCACAAGTAAAAACAACACACCCATCATGATTCTCGTGTGCCGGCGAACAAAATCAAACATGCGAAAAATCTCCAATCAAACAACAAAAAAGGCGAACAATGTGTTCGCCTTTACTTGGGTGGGTGGTGGGTGCTGACGGGCTCGAACCGCCGACCTACGCCGTGTAAGGGCGCTGCTCTACCAACTGAGCTAAGCACCCCACCTATAACCTGCAATCAGTTTAAGGCATCTTTCAGAGCCTTGCCCGGACGGAATTTGGGAACTTTGGCGGCTTTGATTTTAATCGCAGCGCCGGTGCGCGGGTTACGACCCAAACGCGGGGCCCGTTTCCCCACCGCGAACGTACCAAAACCGACTAATGACACTGAACCGCCAGCATTGAGTGTCGTCTTTACTGCGACGATAGTCGCCTCCAATGCCCGCGCTGCGGCTGCCTTGGAAATGTCAGCATGTAACGCGATGTGTTCAATCAACTCGGTTTTATTCACAAAGAGCCCCTAGTATGAAATAAATTCATTTCCATTATCAATTCAAAATCTGCACAGCCCTTGGGGCTTTTTCCGACAAAACCGAGTGACCACTGTCAAACAACAGACGCCAAGCTCTTGTGTCAAGGATGGCAATTCTAGTCGGTTTAGTAGGCGATCCAGACCTGTCAGCACACCAATTTCACCAGATATTTTGGAAATCCAGCTGGTATCGGTTGGCAAAGACATGAAGTTATCAAGATGCCCCGACGTTGGCGCGGCCGATGTCGACTTGACTCGCGCAGTGATGCTCAGGTATCAGCCTGCGTAGCTTGCCACTTTGGTCGACCCGAAACTATTGCTGGTTGACGTGCCACGTCCCAAACATTAAAACGACTTGGGTGCTGTGACGGTTACTTGCTTCACGACAAGCGCAACACCCACTGCGGTGATTACCGTACCAGCTAAGGTCGTTAATGTGATTGGCTCCTCGAACAACATCCACGCCATGAACGCAGTCACAGGGGGCACCAAGTACATCAAACTCGTCACCGAGGCTGCCGCACCTCGTTGAATGAGCATGTACAGCAAGGAACTCCCGCCCAAGGTCAGGACAAGTACAGACCAGACCATGGCACCCGCCAGATTCGTATTCCACTGCATTGACTCGATCTCCATCAGCGCCAGAGGTAATGTGACCAAAAATGCAGCGCCCAGCTGAACCGTGCTGGCTGTACGAACGTCGCAGGGTGTGACAAAACGTTTTTGATAAAGAGTCCCCAAGGTGATGCTGAGCAGCGCCCCCACCGCCAGTGCCATGTTAATGCCATCGGCTTCGCCACCCTGCCCGAACTTGCGAGATACCACCATGACAAGACCGGCGAACCCCAGCAATAGCCCTACCCATTGCCTTGGGGCAATTTTGCCCCCTGCAGACGCCAACCACAGAGCGGTCAGCACGGGCTGCAGTCCAACAATCAAGGCGGCAAGCCCTCTGAACCCAGCCCCGCCCTGACAGCAGCCCACACGCCGCCCAAATAGCCCGCATGCATAAAGACGCCCGAGATGGCCAAGTGGAACCACTGCGACCGATTGGATGGCCACCTCACACGGGCAATAAATATCCAAGGTAAAAAACAGGCAACGGACAGAAGATAGCGAACCAGAAGAAATTTCATCGGTGGCGCATAAGGCATACCGTATCTGGCCACAATGAAGCCAGTACTCCAAACCACTACAAAAACTACAGGCATCGCCCGAATCAAGGCGCGACTTTCCCCTTCGGTCACTTGACGCGCGCCCGGATTTCCGGGAGCGCCTTTTGCAGGTAGTACACCATGGACCACACCGTCATCACGGCGGCGATCCAGATCAAGCAAACGCCCCACAAGTGGGTATCGATCACGCCCAGCAACACGCCGTCAAAGAGCAGAAAAGGGATCGCTACCATCTGCAAAACAGTTTTGAGTTTGCCAACCATGTGAACTGCGACGCTTTTGGCTGCGCCGATCTGTGCCATCCACTCGCGCAGGGCTGAGATGGCAATTTCTCGGCCAATGATGATCAGCGCGACGAACACATCGGCCCGCTGCAAATGCACCAAAATCAGGACGCAGGCGCAAACCAAAAATTTGTCTGCAACCGGATCAAGAAAAGCCCCAAAGGAGGACACCTGATTGAGCCTGCGGGCCAGATAACCATCAAGCCAGTCCGTGGCGGCGAACACCACAAACATCACAGTGGCCATCAGATTCTGAACAGCCGGCTCAATGGGCAGGTAAAACACGCCTACGATCAGGGGAATCGCGGCGATGCGCGTCCAGGTCATGATCGTGGGAATGGTAAAAAACATGGCTTGATTGTGGCACGGCTCAAGTCGCTTTCGGACGCATGCTTTCAGTGCAACATCCGGTAAATTTCTTCAGCCAACTCCCTGGAAATGCCTTCGACAGTGGCAATGTCCTCGACGCCCGCCAGCGCAACGCCCCGGACCCCACCGAAGCGCTGGAGCAGCCTGGCTCTGCGCTTGGGCCCGATGCCGGGTATCTCCTCCAGCTTGCCGCCATCCATGCGAACCTTGGCCCGCTTGGCTCGCATGCCGGTTATGGCAAAGCGGTGTGCTTCATCGCGAATCTGCGCCACTAACATCAGGGCCGCTGAATCCTTGCCCAGGTAGACCTTGTCGCGACCATCAGCAAAAACCAACTCCTCCAATCCGACCTTTCGACCCTCCCCCTTTTCCACACCCACAATCAGGGACAAATCCAGCCCGAGTTGCTCAAAGACTTCGCGGGCCATGGAAACTTGACCCTTGCCACCATCCACCAGCACCAAATCCGGCAGACGGCCCGTTCCCGCCGGCATTTGCCCTGTTTTTTGGGCCTCGTGCAAAGTCTCGGCGAGCTTGCCGTAACGGCGCAGCAGCACCTGGCGCATGGCCGCGTAATCATCTCCCGGCGTGATGCTCTCGATGCCATACCGACGGTATTCGGCGCTTTGCATCTTGTGTTGATGGAACACCACACACGAGGCCTGAGTGGCCTCGCCCGCTGTATGTGAGATATCAAAACATTCGATCCGCAGTTTATCGAGGTCATCCAGCGTCAGATCCAGGGCGTCGGCCAGTGCCCGGGTGCGAGCCTGCTGGGAGCCCTCTTCTGCCAGCAAACGCGCCAATTGAAGACCGGCGTTGGTCTGCGCCATTTCCAACCACACGCGGCGCTGTTCGCGTGGCTGATGAACGGCTGTCACCTTGACACCGGATTGAACCGACAGGGCCTTGAGCAGACTTTTATCAACTGGCTCGCTCACTACCAGCGACGGTGGAACCGGCACATTCAGGTAGTGCTGTGCCACGAA
>CAZBKX010000748.1:0-2278 GCA_964492535.1 uncultured Rhodoferax sp.
CTGTTAAGATAAAGGAGCGCATCGAAGATGAAGGCGATGTGGATGAAGGCGGTGAACATCACGTCGAGTTTTTCAAAGCGTGAGAAGATGCGGCGGAAGGCCTTGAGTCGACGAAACAGTCGCTCAACCTCATTACGCTTCTTGTAAAGTTCCTTGTCGTATTCCCAGGGATTGAGCCGGTTGGGATTTGGTGGAACCACCGGCTGCACCTCCATGGAGAAGAGTAATTGCTGGGTTTCATTCCCTTCGTAAGCCCGGTCCATGATCATGGACCGAAGGGTGCTCGGCTTGGCCGAACCCCAGCAACTGAAGAGTTTGCGCCCTTCAGGAGCATCTCCTACTTGGCCCGGCGAGAGACTGAAGCATAGCGCGGTCCGCTCATTTGCGGCAACCAGATGAACCTTGGTCGTGAGTCCTCCTCGGGATCTCCCAATGGATTGCGGGCCGTTTTTTTTAAAGCTCCCGTGCCATCGGGATGGACCTTGATCGAGGTGCTATCCAGTGAGGCGCTCTCAATGCGAATGGCAATGATTTGCTGCTGTTGCAGGGCCTCAAAAACTCGCTCCAAGACACCCTTCTTTGCCCAGTCTCTCATGCGCGTGTAAACCGTGTGCCAATGCCCGTAGCGCTCAGGTAACCGCCGCCACTTAGCCCCATTCTCGGCTATGTAGAGGATCGCATTGAGGATCGATAGATGATCATAGCGCAACTTCCCGCGTGGCTTGGGAAAACAATGCTCTATGCGCTCGTACTGCTCAGGGGTGATTTCCATCATCTTACCCTATCACCACTTCCTGTGGTTTCTAGCCTTTTATCTTAACAGGCCCTAGTGCAATTTTTGGGATAACAAAACTATGGCGTGTATCGCTGGGCGAGCGGAAGGCGGCGCCCCATGCCGAAGGCGCGGCCGGTGACCTTGAGTCCCGGCGCGGCCTGTTCCCGCTTGTATTCGTTCCGGTCGATCATCGCGGTGATGCGCCTCACCAGCGCCTCGTCATGGCCCTTTGCCACGATCGCGCTCACCGGAAGGTTCTCCTCCACATAGAGCGAGAGGATGGCGTCGAGTTCATCGTAGGGGGGCAGGGTATCCTGATCTTTCTGGTCGGGCCGCAGTTCGGCGCTCGGCGCCTTCTCGATCGTCGAAGCGGGGATGATCTCGCGGTCGCGGTTGACCCAACGGGAGAGAGCATAGACAAGGGTCTTGGGTAGGTCGGAAATCACGGCCAGGCCGCCGCACATGTCGCCGTAAAGCGTGCAATAGCCGACGGCCAGCTCGCTCTTGTTGCCCGTGGTCAGCAGGAGACTTCCGAACTTGTTGGAGAGAGCCATCATCGTGATCCCGCGGAGCCGGGCCTGCAGATTCTCCTCGGTGGCATCTTCGGTGCGACCCTCGAAGGCTTCGGCGAGCCCTCGCTTCATCACTTCGTAGGATTCTGTGATTGGAAGGTTAAGGCACTTGATCCCAAGGGTCTCCGCTAGCATAAATGCATCTTTTACGCTTCCTTCCGAGGAGTAGGGGCCGGGCATCGCCGCGCCGGTGACATGATCCTTCCCAAGTGCCTCGACGGCGAGGACAGCCGTGAGGGCCGAGTCGATCCCGCCACTCAATCCTAGAACCGCGCTTTTGAAGCCGCACTTGCGGAAATAATCTCGGAGGCCAAGAGCAAGCGCATGGTAAAGTTCCCAAAGATCATCACGGTGATCCGGAAGGAAAGGGGCGCTTGGCTCTTCCAGCACGGCCAGCTCTTCCTTGAAGCCCGCCAACTCCCGGCAACGGTTGCCATCCCCGGAGATCGCCACAGAGTGCCCGTCGAAGACCAATTGGTCGTTCCCGCCGACGGAATTGCAATAGTAGATCGATATTCCAAGTCTCTTTGCCTGAGCATTTAACATCTGCAGGCGGCGGGCGGGCTTGCCATACTGGAAGGGAGAGGCGCTCAGGTTCAGCAGGATCTCGGCACCAGCCGCGGCCAGTTCGGCGGGAGGATCGGCGCGGTAGAGGGTGCCGGGGAGATAATCAGGCGTCCAGAGATCCTCGCAGATGGTGATTCCGATCCGGCGTCCTCCGAAATCGATCGGTGAGCTTGCGGCGCCCGGCTCGAAGTAGCGGGCCTCGTCAAAGACATCGTAGGTGGGGAGCAGTCGCTTGTGGATGATCACGGGCGGCTTACCCTTCTCAAGGAATGCCGCGGCGTTGTGAAAAGGCTTTCCGTGGCCGGTGGTGTTCCGGTCGATGAAGCCGACGACCAGCGGCACCTCCCCGACGGATGCATGGATC
>CAZBKX010000749.1:0-1579 GCA_964492535.1 uncultured Rhodoferax sp.
GAAGCTGCGCTAGCCATGACCACGCCCTACGCGCCCGACCAAGCTGATGCGCTGCCTCCCGAGGCGGCGGCTGTCGCCTTCGCGTGGCCGGGGGCGGATCGGTTTGGCCGTCAACACGTCCTGATTCTGGGTTTGGGTCTCTCCGGCCTGGCCATGGCGCGCTGGTGCGCCCGTTCAGGTGCCCGGGTCACGGTGGCAGATACCCGCGAGGCACCCGCACAGTTAGCCGCCCTGCAGCGCGAGGTGCCCGAAGCCCGTTTTGTCAGCGGCCCGCTGAGCGCCAGTCTGGTGGAAGGCGCTCACCTGTCTGCCGTGTACAAGAGCCCGGGTTTGACGCCCTTGGAAGTTGCTCCTGTTTTTGATTGTGTCAAAGCAATCGGTCTGCCGGCCAGAGGCGAATTAGGCTTGTTTTCTCAAGCTTTGGTCGATCTGAAGGCCCAGCGGGGCTACAGCCCGCAGGTTCTGGCCATTACCGGCACCAATGGCAAAACCACCGTCACTGCACTCACCGGACAACTGGTGAGCCGCGCGGGCAAGACCGTGGCCGTGGCCGGCAACATTGGCCCCACGCTGCTGGACACCCTGAGCGCCCACCTGGATGCCGGCACCTTGCCCGAGGTCTGGGTGATCGAGCTGTCCAGCTTCCAGCTTGACGGTGAAACCGGCTTTGAGCCTGCCGCTGCCACGGTGCTCAACATCACCCAGGACCACCTGGATTGGCATGGCAACCTGGCCGCCTATGTGCAGGCCAAGCGCCAGATTTTTGGCCAGCAGGGGCTGATGGTGCTCAACCGGGATGACCCGGCGGTGATGGCCCTGCTGCCCGCACCGGTGCGGATCAAATTACAGCGGCCCGTGCTGCGCCCCTACATCACTTTTGGCGGCGATGCGCCGCAACGCCCCGGTGATTTCGGTCTTGAAGAAGTCAACGGCATGGTCTGGCTCGTGCGCGCGCTGGAGGCTGACGAGACCCGGCGCAAACGCAACGAGGCCGCTGAAGAAATTCACATCCAGCGCCTGATGCCTGCCGATGCGCTGCGCATCCGCGGGCGTCACAACGCCCTCAATGCGCTGGCGGCACTCGCCCTGGCCTGCGCCGGGGGTTGTGCCCTGGGGCCGGTGCTGTACGGCCTGCGGGACTACCGGGGCGAACCTCACCGGGTGCAGTCGATCGGTCTGTTCAACGAGGTGGAGTTTTTTGACGACAGCAAGGGTACCAACGTGGGCGCCACGGTAGCGGCCCTCACGGGCCTGGGGGGTGATCGCAAGGTCATCGCCATTCTGGGCGGCGAAGGCAAGGGCCAGGACTTTTCGCCACTGGCCTCGGCTGTGGCGCGCCATGCGCGTGCAGTGGTGTTGATCGGGCGCGATGCTCCCCTGATTCGTGCCGCGCTGCAAGACACCGGTGTGGTGCTTTTGGAGGCCGACTCCATGGCTCAGGCCGTGCTGCTGGCCAATGCGCAGGCCCATGCGGGTGATGCCGTGCTGATGTCGCCCGCCTGCGCCAGTTTTGACATGTTTGATGACTACGAGCACCGGGCCCGTGTGTTTTGCGAGGCTGTCCAGGAGATGGCCCATG
>CAZBKX010000750.1:0-5137 GCA_964492535.1 uncultured Rhodoferax sp.
CATCGCGCAAATGGTTGATCTTCTCAGACCCGATAAAAATAGCATTTAACCCAATAGATTCGCCGGCCAGAGCCCGATTTGACTCATATTTCTCGCGCCAGGCCGCGGCCGCCGTTGGGCTGTTGACCGCCTGAGCCCACGCCTCAACCTGGGCCTGCAGGCCGGCCAGCGGGGTACGCAACTGGTGCGCCGCATCGGCCACAAAGCGGCGCTGGCTCTCGGCCTGCGCATTCACCCGCTCAAACAAGCGGTTGAGAGACTGCACCAGCGGACGCACCTCCTCGGGTGAAGCCGCCATGTCAATCGCATTCAAGTCCTGGGGCGAACGGTGTTCCACGGCTTGCCGGAGGTCCAGCAAAGGGCGCAATGCCCGCTTGACCGCCCATCGAACCGAAAAAAAGGCCAGCGCCATCAGAAGCACGTTGGGCAGCAAAATCTTCATGGCAACGAGCTTGAGCCACTGCTGGCGCGGGTCGGAGCCATCGGCCAGGCGCACCACCAGCTCACCGGCCACCGTCTGGACCCGCTGCGACACAATTCGGTAGGTGACCCCGCCCTGCTCCTCACTGGCAAATTCGGGCTCCCAGGTCGCAGGCGCAGGGGCGGCCAGCCACTCTGCGCCCAGCAGCACCCGGCCGGTCAGGTTGTTCACACAAAACGCCGAAAAACCAGGACTGTTTTTCAGGAACCCTTCCAGGTCCGGCGCCGTAAGCAGCACGGGAGGCTCGTCGTCCGTCTTGCCGGGCGCCACCACCGAGTCAGCCAGCAGTGGCACCAGGCTGAGCAGCTGGCGGTCTTGCTCCAGAGCGGCGCTGTCGGCTGAGCGGTAGTCGAACCAGGTGTTGACACAAGCCAGCAAGGTCAAGGGGACCAGAAGCAGCAGCAACAAACGTCGCTGCAAACCCTGAGACAGCGCGGCTAGCTGCACCCTGCTAGCCCTGAGGTGGCAGATCGGCACCTATTGGCACCGGGTTGGGCGTCAGTTCCAGTCGGTAGCCAAACCCGCGAATGGAGCGCAAAGCAATACCGTGGGGTTCGAGCTTGCTGCGCAGGCGGGAGATGTAAACCTCAATTGCATTGGGCGTGATCTCTTTGTCCCAGCCAGTGAGTGCCTGCAAGAGCTTGTCTTTGTTGGCCGGTTTGGGTGCGTGCATCAGCAAATATTCCATGACCGTCCACTCGCGTGGCCCCAGCTCAATGGCCTGACCGCCGGGCCGGATGCAGGCCAGACGCGTGGAGGTATCGAGCTCCAGCGGCCCAAACCCCAGGACGGCCGACGTGGCGGACTGGGAGCGGCGCAGCAGCGCACGCAGCCGAGCGAGCAGTTCGGGCAGCTCAAAAGGCTTGACCATGTAGTCATCGGCGCCCTTGTCCAAGCCCCGTACCCGGTCCAGCAAGGCATCCCGCGCCGTCAAAATCAGCACCGGCATGCCGTGACCTTCTTTGCGCAGGTTTTGGAGCAGGGTCAAGCCGTCCATACCGGGCAGGCCCAGGTCAATGATGGCGATGTCAAACGACTCGGCGCGCGTGACCTCCAGCGCTCGCTCGGCGCTGCCCACCCAGTCCACCGCATAACCGGCATCCACCAGCCCGAGCTTGATGCCACTGGCCACCATGACATCATCTTCAACAAGCAAGAGTCTCATGAAATAATCCCTTCTGGCCGGCGTTTTAATTGACTTTTACTGTCAAATTCAATAGCAATCAGTGTGAGCGGATCATGGTGCCAAAGGCTTGGTCGGTCAGGATCTCCAGCAGCAGGGCATGCGGCACCCGCCCGTCAATGATGTGCACCGAGTTCACCCCGCTTTTGGCCGCATCCAGCGCGCCAGCAATCTTGGGCAGCATGCCGCCACTGATGGTACCGTCCGCAAACAGCTCGTCGATCTGGCGTGCGGTGAGGTCGGTGAGCAACTCGCCAGCCTTGTTGAGCACGCCGCTGATGTTGGTGAGCATCATGAGCTTTTCAGCGCGCAAGACGGTGGCGAGCTTGGCGGCCACCACGTCGGCGTTGATGTTGTAGCTCTCGTTGTTTTGACCAAAGCCAATCGGGCTGATGACCGGGATGAAGGCGTCGTCCTGCAGGGCCTTGACCACGCTGGGGTCAATGCTGACGATGTCCCCCACCTGGCCCAGGTCGTGCTCGATGCTCGGATCGGTGGTATCGGCGAGTTTGAGCTTTTTCGCCCGAATCATGCCGCCGTCACGCCCAGTCAGGCCCACCGCCTTGCCGCCGGCCTGGTTGATCAGGCCCACGATGTCTTGCTGCACCTCGCCAGCCAGCACCCACTCCACCACCTCCATGGTTTCGGCGTCGGTCACGCGCATGCCCTGGATGAACTGACCTTGCTTGCCCAGGCGCTTGAGTGCGGTTTCGATCTGCGGCCCGCCGCCGTGCACCACCACGGGGTTGATGCCCACGAGCTTGAGGAGCACCACGTCCTCGGCAAAATCGGCCTGCAAGGCGGGGTCAGTCATGGCGTTGCCGCCGTATTTAATCACCATGGTTTTGCCATGAAACTTGCGAATGTAGGGCAATGCCTGGGCGAGGATTTCGGCTTTGTCTCGCGGGAGTATCTGGCTGATGTCAGTCATGGGGTGTCACTTCAAAGGGGTGGAACGGAACGGATCGGCGAAATCAAAGAGGTCAAGACTCAAATTGTGCCGCATGTTCTGACCGCGCCTGCCGATGTGGCCCTTCACGGGCTTGCGGTCACGACCCGTCCGGCTCAAAACCTTGGACGCACGCCTTGAGAGCCGTCCGAATGGTGAGTGCGTCGTTGCCATCAGCGGCTTGGCGCAAGGTCTGGAGTTGCAGTTCAAGCGCCGGCCAGGCCAGGTGATCCTCGTGGGCTTTCATGATGCGGGGGTGGGCCGTGGGCTCCGGGTTGTCGCCAATCAGCAGTTCTTCAAACAGCTTTTCGCCGGGGCGCAGTCCGGTAATCTCGATCTCGATGTCTCCGCCCGGATTGTTCTCATCGCGCAGAGTCAGGCCGCTGAGTTGCACCATGCGCCGCGCCAAGTCCAGAATCTTGACCGAGCGCCCCATGTCCAGCACAAACACCTCGCCCCCCACCGCCATGGCACCGGCCTGCAACACCAGCTGCGCGGCCTCTGGAATGGTCATGAAATAGCGGGTCACTTCAGCGTGTGTGACGGTCAGCGGCCCGCCAGCAGCAAGCTGGCGACGAAACAGCGGCACCACGCTGCCACTGGAGTCCAGCACATTGCCAAAGCGCACCATGGTGAAACAGGTCTGGGAGGTCTCGACGGCCAGAGCCTGCAAGACCAGCTCGGCCACGCGCTTGGAGGCCCCCATGACGTTGGTGGGCCGAACGGCCTTGTCCGTGGAGACCAGTACAAAGCGCTTCACCCCACTCGCCCGGGCGGCCAGGGCCATGTTGAGCGTGCCAAAGACGTTATTGAGCACGCCCTCGCCCGGGTTGTCCTCCACCATCGGCACATGTTTGTAAGCAGCGGCGTGGTAAACCGTGACCGGGCGAAAGGTGTTGCAAATGACGCTCAAGCGCTCAAAGTTGGCCACGCTGCCCAGCAGCGGCAGCAATTCAACCGCCAGCGCCTGGGCTGTGCACAACCCCATCAGCTCCTGATGGATGCTGTACAGGCCAAATTCGTTGTGATCGAGCAGCAACAATTGGCGCGGCCGCTGCAACAGTATTTGCCGAGCCAGCTCACTCCCGATGCTGCCGCCCGCCCCGGTGACCAGCACCACCTGGCCGGCCAGGTCGCGTGCGATCAGCTCCGCGTCAGGCGGCACGGGGTCACGGCCCAGCAGGTCTTCGACGTCGAGCTCATGAAAATCCTGCACCGTGACGCGTCCGCTGGCGAGATCGGCCAGCCCGGGGAGGGTGCGAATATGCACCGGCAGCGCGCGCAAACTGTCCAGGATGGCGTTGCGCCGGTCCCGAGAGACGCTGGGCAGCGCCAGCAAAATGTCAGTAACAGCCTGCCGCTCAACTAGTCCAGGCACCTGGGAGGGCGCAACCACAGGGATGCCATTGATGCTGCGGCCCACTTTGGCGCCATCGTCATCCACAAAGCCCAGCAGCACATACTGGCCGGACACCCGCAGCGCCGAGGCCGTTTGCACGCCTGCCGTGCCCGCGCCATAAATCAGCAACCGCCCTTCAACCGGGGGCCTGGCACTGCCCAGGTTGGCCAACCAAAACCGCGCCATAGCCCGACTGCCGCCCACCAACAACAAGAAAATCAGGGGCTGCAGCACCCCCAGGCTCCGAGGCACGCCATACCAGGCCTGCCAAATCAACACACCGGACAGCAAGCCGCCATAGAGGGCAACCGCCTTGGCCGTGGCCACCAATGCCTCTTGGCCGGTATAACGAAAAATGGCCCGGTACAGGCCAAAACGAATAAAGATGGGCACCGACAAAAGTGGCGCCAACCCATACACCCACCATTGCGAGCCGGTAGGCCAGTGCCACGCATCCAGCCGCAAGGTGAACGCGAGCCACGTGGCGACCAGTGCAAGCGCGATATCAAGCGCCACCACCACCAAGCGTTTGGTGGCGCGTGGCCACGCCAGCACGGTGCTTTGCATGATGGGCTTGGGGCTGAGGATCAGAGCTTGATGGCGAAGTCTTCCTTCTTTTGGCCCTGGGCGACCAACGCACTCAACCAACGGGGCATGAGCCCGCGTCCGCTCCAGCTTTCGCCGTTGGGGCCCCGAAACTTGGCTGCAGCCTGCTTGGTCACCGGTGTGCCGGTCTTGCGGACACGGCCGTTGCTGCCATCAAGGTCCTTGATGGTGATGCCATAGGCCGCCATTTTGGCAAGAATATCCTGCACCGTTTGGTCAAATTCCAACGCCCTGATTTCGTTGGCTTGTTTTTGCAGTTCTTCTATCTGGTTTTGAATTTCGATCAAATTATTCATGGGGTACACCTTGGGTTTGAGTATGAAAATCCCTAACGAGACTGGCTTCTAATAGTTTTAATGGGTCACATTATCTCTTTTTAAAACCTTCAATCCAGTCAAAAATATGATTTTTATGTCAAGCCACAAAGACCACCGATCGATATATTCCATGTCCATTTGCATCCACTCCTCAAAGCTGATGTTGCTGCGGCCACTGACCTGCCAAGTGCAAGTTAGGCCG
>CAZBKX010000751.1:0-8508 GCA_964492535.1 uncultured Rhodoferax sp.
GCGCATCGCACGTCACCCACCAACATCGGGCTTTACCTTTTAAGTGTGGCCTGCGCTCGACAGTTCGGCTGGATAGGCACCAATGACTTGTTGAGCCGCCTGGAGGCGACGCTCAAGACGCTCCTCGGGTTGCAGCGTTACCGGGGTCATTTCTTGAATTGGTACGACACCCAGAGTGGCCAGCCTTTGTTGCCCTTGTATGTTTCCACGGTCGACAGCGGCAATCTCAGTGGCTATCTGTTGTCAGTCGCTCAAGCCTGCCTCGAATTAGCAGACACGCCCTTCGATATCCGTGTGTCGCAACGGGCTGTTGAGACAGCAAAAAAACGGCTCGAACCCTTGCTGATGCGACGCACCCAGTTGACTGCACCACAGCGGTTGGAGCTCAAGTGGTTGCTGGCCGATCACCGGGCCACCGTGCGATCCGCGCAAATGGACCCATCGACCCCTGAGCGTTTTTCGTTTGCCGTGTCTCAGGCAGGTGAACGCCTTCGTGCGCTGGCCCAGGCGTTTGAGCGGCTGGCGTGGGCGTGCGATCTGAGTTTTCTCTACAGCCGCCGCAGGCATCTTTTTCACATTGGCTTTCGGGTTGCGGAGCAGCAGCTGGATGGCGGGTTCTATGACTTGTTGGCCTCGGAGTCCCGGCTGACCAGCCTTCTGGCCATTGCCAAGGGCGATGTGCCCGTGCGCCACTGGAACGCCTTGGGCAGGCCGTTCTTTGCCGTTGGCACGTCCGCGGGATTGCGGTCATGGACCGGGTCCATGTTTGAGTACCTGATGCCTGGCGCGGTATTGGATGAGCCCTGTGACAGTGTCTTGTTTGAAGCCAGTCGCGCGGCCCTGTGCGAGCAAATGACTTTTGGCAAACTGCATGGCCTGCCCTGGGGGATTTCCGAGTCAGCCTACGCAGCCAGGGACTTCACGCTGGCCTACCAATATGCGCCTCATGGCGTACCCAGGTTGGCGCTACGTCGAACGCCGCCTGATGAACTGGTTATCGCGCCGTATGCCACCGCCATGGCGGCGCAGTTGTCGCCCCAATGCGCCATCCTTAATTTCAAGGTGCTGGAGGAGCTTGGCGCCCGGGGACGCTACGGGTTTATCGAGGCGCTGGACTACTCCACCGCCGGGCGCACGGGATCGGAGTTGTTCACGCCTGTGGATACGGTGATGGCGCACCACCAGGGGATGAGTCTTGTTGCCTTGACCAATGTACTTTTGGCTGGACCGGCAGTGCGCTGGGGCATGGCCAACGCCCACGTGCGGGCGGTGTCATCCTTGTTGCATGAGCGGGTACCGCGTGAAATACCTGTCTTGCAGACTCTGCCGCTAGTTGCCGAGTCAGTGGCGCCCCGGCAGCGGGTGCCTGGCTTGTCGCGCGAGGTGGTGCCCGGCGAAGCGGCCGTCGAGCCGACCCATATTCTCTCCAACGGGCGGTACAGCGTCCTGCTGCGGGCCAATGGTGCGGGTCGCAGCACCTGGGGCCAGACGGGGATCAATCGTTGGCGGGATGATGCATTGCGTGATGAGTACGGCAGCTTTCTGTATGTGAAATGGGGCCGCAAGTTACAGCCCGTCTCCATCACGCAACATCCTGCCCCTGATGCCACAGCGCACTACCAAAGCGTATTTCACGCTGACCGGGTGTGTTTCGATGCGCAATGGAGCGACCTGCAGGCCCACACCAACGTGTGGGTCAGCCCGGAAGATGACATTGAGTTCAGGCAGGTCGAGCTG
The DNA here is from genome assembly GCA_964492535.1 of uncultured Rhodoferax sp. Lineage (GTDB taxonomy): Bacteria > Pseudomonadota > Gammaproteobacteria > Burkholderiales > Burkholderiaceae_C > Rhodoferax. The sequence goes on from CAZBKX010000751.1 coordinate 1,738, forward strand.
CGAAATCTGGGTGACGTGCCGATGGACATTGAACTGACATCGGCGTTTGAGGTGACTTTGTCCGATCAACGGGCAGACGAAGCCCACCCGGCCTTCGCCAATCTCTTTGTCACTGCGCAGTGGCTTGACTCCCAGCAGTCGCTGGTCTTTCAGCGCAAGCCCCGCCTGGTGACCGAGCAGGGTCTGAAGATGGCGCACTTTTTAACCGATATCAAGGCCTCGGTTTCGGGCGTCCGATTGGCCACGGACCGCCAGCTTTGGCGTGGACGCAATCGGGGTTCCAACCAGGTGCTGTCAGGCTGCAAGCCGATGCTGCCGCCACACGGACACACCGGATCGCTGTTGGACACTGGGTTGGACCCCGTCTGTGCGCTCACTGTCAGTCTGCGAATCGAGCCCCATACCAACGCGCGCCTGACCTTTGCGACAGCGGCCTCCATGAACGCCCAGACCCTGCATGCGGTGATTGACAAATACCGCCAGGCAGGCAACGTCAAGCGGGCCATGCTCATGTCAGCCACCTTGACCGGCATTCGTCTGCGTGCTCTGCGCATCAGTGCTGAAAGTTTTGCGGCCATGCAGATACTCACGACGGCTCTTGCGCTGAGCTTGACACGGGTGCAGGCCCGGGCTGTGCGAACAGGGAGCGCTGCGAGCGATACCTTTGATCGACGCATGCCCTGGCGCTTTGGCATTTCGGGCGACCGCCCCATTATTTTGGTCATGGTGGGGGCTTCTCGGGGGGTCGGGCTTTTGCGCTCGTTGACCCAGGCACTGAATCTCTGGTCATGGGGGCGTGTGCCGTGTGACCTGGTCGTCGTCAATGCAGAGCCCATGAGTTATTTGATGCCTTTGCAGCGCGATCTCGTCGCCCTTCGCGACCGCCACATAGCCGATTGCGGCGCAAGTGGCACCCAGGTGAGCACGGGATTTCATGTGCTGCGCAGGGACGATTTGTCCAATGAAGAGCTTCGGTCTCTTCACGGACTTGCCAGGGTGTCCATGCAGGCCGATGGCCGCCCTCTGGCATTTCATATCCAGGAATTGAGCCACCTGCATGAGCAGGCGCTTGAACTGCGCGGTGGTGTTTCTAATTCTGCGCTGGTGAATGGGCCGGATTGCACCGAGCAGGTAACCCCGGCGCAAGGCGAATTTGAGCCCGAAACGGGTGAATTCAAATTTCAGGTCAGCGCACTTCAGCGCCCTCTGCGCCCCTGGATCAATGTGTTGGCCAACCCCGGATTGGGCGCCCATATTTCCGAGGCTGGCGGTGGATACACCTGGGCGATCAATAGCCGTCTGAATCAGCTGACCGCGTGGTCCAACGACCCGGTGGAAGACAGACCCTCCGAATGGTTCTTGTTGCAAAACACTCTGACGCGGGAAGCGTGGTGTCTGACCCCTTCTGCCGGTATAGATCGCCATATCAGCTTTCAGGTGTCCCATGGGCAGGGCTACACCCGCATCAGTCACCGCCATAAAGATATCGATGTCAAAGTCACGTGGTGCGTGGACTCCCTGACCTCGGTCAAACAAATTCATGTTGAATCAGTGAATCGAGGCTCAAAGACGGCACGTTTGCGTTTGATCGGCTTGGCGGAGTGGTTGATGGGTGCCAACCGCAGCGACCGTGGGACGGTGCGAACCGCCACAGTTCTCCAAAATCGCTCCTCTGGACAAGACGAGCTGGGCGCGCTGTTGGCAACGCAGCTCGACAGTTCCACTGGGTTTGGGGGTGGCACGGCGTTCTTTGGCTTGTCCAGTGACGTCGGCGAGGCGCCGGACTGGACCTGTGATCGTCGCGAGTTTTTTGATGCCCGTGGACAGTTGGTGATACCCGACCACCTGGGGCAACGCCAGGGTGACGGACTCGACCCCTGTGCAGCCCTCTCGGTCGAGTTCGAGGTGATGTCAGGTCACTCGGCGGCGGTCTCCTTTTTGCTGGGGTACGCCAACAGCCCGCAGGCTGCCCGGGAACTGGCTGCCCTTGCAAGCAAGGTCAGTGCGCCAAACCGGCTGGCCGAGGTGCGCCTGGCCTGGGACCGTCTACTGGGTTCGGCGAAGGTCAAGACGCCGGACCCGTTGTTCGATGCCATGGTGAATCGCTGGCTTCTTTACCAAACGGTCGCGTGCCGGCTGTGGGCCAAAGCAGGGTTTTATCAGGCGGGCGGGGCAACCGGCTTTCGAGATCAATTGCAGGACACCCTGGCCCTGGCTTGGGCAGCACCCGGGATGCTTCGCGAGCAGATCGTTGTTTGCGCTTCTCGCCAGTTCGAAGCGGGTGATGTTCAGCACTGGTGGCACGCACCGCTGGGCAATGGCGTGCGCACGCATTTTTCTGATGACCTGTTGTGGCTTGCTCACGCCTGTGTGCACTATGTGCGTGCCACAGGTGACATGGCGTTGCTTGATCAGACGGTTGCATTTCTGGTGGGTCCCGCCATACCGGAAGGTGCCGAAGACATCTACAGCACGCCAACCGTCAGCGAGAACCACGCTTGTATTTATGAGCACGCCGCGCGGGCGATTGACCGCAGCTTGGTCGTCGGTGCGCACGGGCTACCCCTGATGGGCAGCGGCGATTGGAACGACGGAATGAATCGCGTGGGCGTGGAGGGTCGAGGCGAATCGGTCTGGCTGGGCTGGTTTCTGTGTCAGTTGGTCGGTGACTTTGCGCCGCTGGCGCGCCAGCGAAATGACCACCAACGTGCCCAGCGGTGGGAGCAGGCTGCCTCCGGCTGGAAGGAGGCGTTGTGCTCTGTGGCCTGGGATGGTGAGTGGTTCAAGCGTGCCTTTTTTGACGGGGGCCAGCCCCTTGGCTCCAACGTCAACCCCGAGGCAAAAATTGATCTGATTGCACAAGCCTGGGCCGTCCTGGCCAATGTCGCGCCTCAATCGATGCAGCAGGCGGCCATGGCAGCGGCGCGAGCACACCTCGTGGACACGGATGCCGGGTTGATCAAGTTGTTGGCACCCGCCCTGGTGGACGCCTTGCCCAGCGCGGGTTACATCCAGGCGTACCCACCCGGCGTGCGAGAAAACGGCGGCCAATACTCCCATGCGGGCGTCTGGGCCCTGATGGCGCAAGCCGAGCTGGCAAAAAGGGACTTCGGGGCCCAGCGAGATACCGATACTGCCTACACCTACTTCACCTACCTGAGCCCTGCACACCGCGCCAATCATCCCACCCGGGGTACCGTTTACGGCCTTGAGCCCTATGTGATGGCGGGCGATGTGTATGCGCACACGCCGTACACCGGTCATGGCGGTTGGAGTTGGTATACCGGGGCTGCCGCCTGGATGCACCGGGCGGCGATTGAGTCCATTTTTGGCTTGGCCCAGCGGGCACAAACACTGGCATTCAACCCTTGCCTGCCCGCCCACTGGCCGCAGGCCGAACTGACGCTGGTACGAAATGGCAAGGTCATGTGCTTCACCTTGATGCGAGCGTCCGAGCCTGCCGCACTGAAGGCCACTGCCTCGTCTGATACGCGCCTGCTCCGGGTCGGCGAGTCACTGAGCTGGAACGATCTGCCAGAGCAGTCGAGCTTTGTCATACCTCTGTGATGCCTAAGTGCGCCAGCGCACCGACGCAGCTGTCTCCCGTTTTTAAAATAAAACTACAGTCTGAAGAAGCTTCAGATTTTTGCCCAGCGGTGGTGGGGCCTTCATCATCAATACCCAACGGAGATTCTCTATGCATATTAAAACAACACTCGCCGCCGCCATGATGGCCGTCGCCCTGCTCACCACCGCCGGCTGCGCCGTCACACGCGGACAGGAGACAGTAGGCGCCTACGTAGATGATGCCGGCATCACCACGCTCGTCAAGTCCCGTATGGCCGAAAGCAAGCTGGTCAGCGCCACGTCCATCAGCGTTGAAACCATGAAGGGCACAGTCCAGCTGTCCGGCTTCGCCAAGAGCATGACTGAAAAGTCAGCCGCCGAAAATATTGCCCGCAATGTGGCGAACGTGAAGTCGGTCAGGAACGACATCGTCGTGCGTCCTTAATCCGATTTTGGGGCCTCGGCCCACCTCCGTTGCCCCGAATTCGCCTATCGAGTTACGGGGCTTCTTTCTTAAAGGAGTCATCTTCAAATGAATACCCAATCCGGATCGCGGCTCATGGCCGGTGCATTCGCCAGCGTGATGGCGATTACCCTGGGCGCCTGCAGCAAAACAGTGGATACAGCTGCCGCGCCGGCACCCAGCACAACGATGGGCACCAAGGTTGACGACGCAGTCATTACCACCCTGGTCAAGGCCGGTCTGGCGGATAGCATGGACGTCAAGAGTTTTGATTTCAAGGTTGAAACCCGCAAAGGCGAGGTGCTCTTGAGCGGCTTTGTGGACAAGCAGTCTCAGATTGATCGCGCCGTCGCCGTGGCACAAACGGTTGCAGGCGTCACCTCCGTGGACAACAAGGTGAGCCTCAAAGGGGGCTCAACCACCGTTGGCACCAAAATTGACGATGGCATCATCACCACGCGAGTGAAGGCTGCGCTTCTGGCTGACGCGAGTGTCAGCAGTGTGGACATCGCGGTGGTTACCCGCAATGGCGAGGTTCACCTCAGCGGGTTTGTCGATAACCCGGGTCAGATTGACCGCGCCATGGCGCTGGCCAAGGGCACTGAGGGCGTGACCAACGTCACCAATGAAACCAAGTTGAAAAACTGAAGCAGGCTTTGTAGGGCTGCTAACCGCGTTGGTCAGCGGTGCCTCACATCACTCAGCAGGCGGTCAATTTCTTTTTTGACCACGCTGTAGCACTCGCAGGCGCGGCCCTCCAGCCCTGCGCGATCCAAAACGCTGATGTGGCCACGGCGATAACGAATGTAGCCCGAGCCCTGCAAACGCCCGGCGGCGTCGGTCACGCTCTCGCGGCGCACGCCCAGCATGCTGGCCACCAGTTCCTGGGTCATCACCAGTTCACCCTCGGGCATGCGGTCCATGGTCAGTAAAAGCCAGCGGCACAATTGCTGCTCCACCGAATGGTGTCGGTTGCAGGCGGCTGTTTGCGCCATTTGGGTCATCAGCGCCTGGGTGTAGCGCAGCAGCAGGCGCTGCAACACACCGGCCCGATCGAACTCCTGTTTCAAGACATGGCGGTCCACGCGGTAAGCGTGTCCGGCCATTTGCACCACCGCCGAACTCGACGTGGTGTCGCCGCCCATGAACAATGAAATGCCCACCATCCCTTCATTGCCCACTCCCGCTGTTTCCGCTGAAGCGCCGGATTCGGTCACATAGTGCAGTGAAACGATCGTGGTGGTGGGAAAGTAGGCGTGGCGCATCTGGCCGCCTGGCTCATACAGCATTTGGCCCAGTGCCATGGGCACCAGTTCCAGATGAGGTGTCAGCTGCGCCAGATCCTTGTCGGGCAGGGCCGAGAGAAGATGGTTTTGCACCGGGCGTGGCGTGTTGGGGTTTGGCATCCTCATCCTCTGGTGATCAGTTCCACCCCGATGCCGCGGTAGCCGACAAAGCGGCTGTTGCGGTTGAACATGGGTTCTCCGCTGACCTGAAAGCTTTGTTGGCCTCCGTCCGGGGTCGTGCGATGGAACACAAAGTCCAGAAACGGTTGGCGCGCCGCAATGGTCCGGCGCAGGGTCTCCCGCTCGTCTTCGTTCCAGCCGCTGGTCTGTAGCACCTTGTCCTGGCCCTGGGAAGGGTCCGCCTGCGTGCCCAGCATCTCCAGAACCGGACCCGAGACTTTGATGAAGCGCCCGTGTTCGTCCTGCTCCCAATACCAGTCCGAGGCGAGCTCAATCAGGCTCCGGTAGCGGGCTTCGCTTTCCCGCAGTTCGGCGGTTCGTTCCGTCACGGCGTCTTCAAGTTCCTTGTTGTAATTGGAGAGCTTTTTGTACAGCAGCCGGACTTCCAGCATGTTGTGGATGCGGGTTTTGACCTCAACCAGGTCAAAAGGCTTGCTGATGAAGTCTTTGGCGCCGGCTTTCAGCGCGCGCAGCTTGTGGGCCGGCTGCGCAGTCAGCACAATGACGGGCAAATAGTCGTCGTGGGTGTCACCCTTGAGGGCCGCCATCACCTCGAACCCGTCCATGACCGGCATTTGAAGATCCAGCAAGATCAGGTCGTACTGGTTGGTTTGATGCAGAGCGCAGACCTCTTCCGGATTCATCGTGCTGCTCACGCAGGAGTAGCCGGCGTCGCCCAGCAATTGCTGAAGCAGTTGCACGTTGGCTGCCTGATCGTCCACGATCAAAATACTGGCCTGAAGAATTTGGGCCGTCATGGGCATGGTAATTTTCCTGTTCTGTCTGTCATGATTTTATTTTTCAAGGTGCCGCGTAGCAGGTGGCGATGGCGGGGTGCCTGAGCCGCTTTGGTCATTTTTCGATGGTGCGCCGCTTGCCCCAGTTCATCCGTGCGGTATCCCACATAAGCCGCTTGATTTGCTCGAGCCGTGGCTGGTTGACGGGATCCTCAATTTCTCATCAATCTGCGCTGAGAGTGCGCCAGCGCACCAAACTTCCATTCAGTGCTCATTAAGCTGCAGATTGACAAATTTTTTCTATTACCAGGAGAGCTTCATGAGCTTGGGAACCATACTGTTGATCGTGCTTATATTGATGTTGATTGGAGCCATTCCAAGCTGGTCGCATAGCCGCAACTGGGGCTATGGACCCAGTGGGGGCTTGGGGCTGATAGTGATCATCGTCGTTGTATTGCTGCTGATGGGGCGCATCTGAACGCGCTGGGTACGAACCCAGCATGAAAGAAAATACCAGATCAACTCACTAGTAGATCGT
>CAZBKX010000752.1:0-3324 GCA_964492535.1 uncultured Rhodoferax sp.
TGCAAGAAGTAAGTCGTTTCGCTTTACGTTGACCTCCTTATCAAGTGGTCCCGCCCAATAGTTGAACGGTTTGTCTAAACCGTTCAAATTTTGGATACGAATAATTGGAATGCCTTGGTCGCTCCAATCCGTGGGTTTGAAGGCTTTCCCGTTGATGAAATTCGCAACTTCCTTGAGGCTAAGCATCGGCATGTTCATCCGAGCATCCCCGCAAGCTCGTTCATCCCAGCCTGAATCTCCGCTTCCAGCACCGCCAGCTTGGCCAGAATTTCCTTGGGTGGCAGATGCTCGCTCACCGCATGCACCACTTCCTTGTAGCGGTTGATGGACAGGTCGTAGTCGTTGCCCACGATGTCGCCCTTGGGGACGCAAAAGCTCTGGTCGGTGCGGTCACGCTCCAGCTCTGAGCCGTCGCGCTGACTCCAACGTGTCAGTACATCCGGCAGGTTATTCTTGGCATGCTCTGCTTCTGATAGCTGATTGCGCACGTTCTTCGCCGGCTGGAGGCCTAATTTGTCCTCAGGCAGCAGCGGCTGGCGTTTGTCGTCCAGGCTCCATCCGTCGGACTTCATGTCGTAGAACCAGACGTTGTCGGTGCCGCCCGAGTTGGTCTTGGTGAACAGCAGAATCGCCGTGGACACCCCGGCATACGGTTTGAATACGCCCGAGGGCAGCGAGATGACGGCATCGAGCTTTTGCTCTTCGACAATCATGCGGCGCAGCTCTTTGTGCGCCTTGCTGGAGCCAAACAGCACACCGTCCGGCACGATGACTGCCGCCCGGCCACCGGGTTTGAGCAAACGCAGGAACAGCGCCAAAAACAGCAGCTCGGTCTTTTTGGTCTTGACGATGGCCAGCAGGTCTTTGGCCGTGCCTTCATAGTCCAGCGACCCGGCAAAAGGCGGATTGGCCAGAATCAGTGAATATTTTTCTTCATCCCCCGCATGGTCTTCTGACAGTGAGTCTTTATATCGGATGTTCGGGTTGTCCACGCCGTGCAGCGCCATGTTCATGGAGCCAATGCGCAGCATGGTGTTGTCAAAGTCGAAGCCATGGAACATGCCGTGGTGGAAGTGCTCACGGGCCACCGCATCGCGCAGCAGTTCCGGGTGCTTCTCGCGCAGGTATTCACCAGCCGCCACCAAGAAGCCGCAGGTGCCGCTTGCCGGGTCACAAATCACGTCCTTGGCGGTGGGCTCTGTCAGCTCCACCATGAGCTGAATCAGGTGACGCGGCGTGCGGAACTGGCCATTGGCGCCCGCGCTGGCAATCTTGCCCAGCATGTACTCGTACAGGTCGCCCTTGGTGTCGCGGTCTTCCATCGGCACATGGTCCAGCAGGTCCACCACCTTGGCCAGCAGGGCCGGGGTCGGGATGGTGAAGCGGGCATCTTTCATGTGCTGCGCATAGGTGGAGCCTTCGCCGCCCGCGCCAGAGGTGCTGCCCACACCCGTGCGCAGGAACGGGAAGACATGCTCACCGACCACGGTGTACATCTCTGAGGCAGCAAAGTTCTTGAAGTGGGACCAGCGCAGGTCGTTGTAATCGCGACCCTTGGCGTCAGCGCCCTCGGGGAAGGTGCGGCGCTCCATGGGCTTGTTCAGGCGCACCGACTTGTTTTCTTCCAGGGTGTGCAGGTCGTCCAGGCGGCGCAGAAACAGCAGGTAAGTGATTTGCTCCATCACCTCCAGCGGGTTGGAGATGCCGCCTGTCCAGAATGAATTCCAGATAGCGTCGATTTGGCTGCGAAGTTCGCCGGTGAGCATGTGTGCGGTCCCTGAATGATTGATGCCGGGCTATTTTGACCGGTCGTGTGAATTATCAGGGCACCATGACCGAATATGTTTTATTCAAGTGACGAGCACTCCCTCTGAAGCCATGAATGGCGAGGAGTCAGGCCGTTTACAGTTCACCCTCCCTTTGGCCTCCAAGCCAATTTCTGCTGGCTGATATTTTGGAGCACCCCATGAACTTTCGACTTGTTGCGCACCGACTGCACCGGTTTGGCTCTGACAGCGGGCTGCTGCGTTGGGCGCGCGCGTGTGAGCCGGGGTTGCGCGCGCTGGGCCTGCAATTGCATGTAACAGGTGGTGCACACGACGCGCTGTTCAAGCACCGCGTGCTGGGCGAGCAACTCCAGAGCGTGGGCAGCCGGCGCGAAGGCGGACTGATGCGCCTGGTGTCCCGCGTGGCCGGGGGCCTGACGCCGGCTGATGCGCTGGAGGGCGTGTTTTCATGATTGACCCGGTGGACCCGACTTCGATGTACCCCGAGGCGCTGGCGCTCAACAGCCAGCGTGATTCACGGCAAACCCTTTGTAGCCACGGTGGCGGGCGCCACCGAATGGGTGGCGGTGGAACTGGCCTGTGCCGGGCTGGACGCAGGCCTGGTGCTGGAGGCGAAGCCGCTGTTTGCGCTGGAGTCCCAGGTGCTGGCGCTGATTGCCCATGATGCGCGCAAAGACCAGATGGTCGCATTTGCCGCCGAACACTTTGACATCTTGTCGCGTTTTTCAGAACGCGTCGCCACAGGCACCACCGGTAGCCGGCTCAATGACATGGCCTGGGCGCGCGGCTGGCCTGCCGGGCGGCCGTGCGTGACCTGCTTTCAGAGCGCTCCGCTCGGGGGTGACGCGCAAATTGCCGAGCTGGTGCCGGACAGGCGCTGCCGCAAAGTGATCATTTTTGAAGACCCGCATGTGGCGCGCCAGCATGAAGTTGACATCCAACTGCTGGAGCGCGCCGTGGCCAGTGCCAGCGAGACCACCACTTGCTTGAACACCCCAGCCATGGCGGGGCACTGGGCGCAGGCTGTGCACGTGGTAATGAAATTCAAATGAAAATGACCTGCTAGCCGGCGTATTGATTGAATCCAAGAATCAAAATAAATAGCAATTTAGAACCGACTTGGCCTTTGAAATTTCGCTCGACCAAGCCCTGAACATCAAGGTACGGGGGTCAACCGCCAGCCTGGTGGGACAAACTCCCGTGCCGCAAGTGACTTGACTTCAGATGGCCACCGTGCCGCCCAGCGCCTTCAGCCCGCCCAAATACGGCTGCAACGCAGCCGGCACGGTGATCGAGCCGTCGGCGTTCTGGTGGTTCTCCAGCACTGCCACCAGGGTGCGACCCACGGCCAGGCCGGAGCCGTTCAGGGTGTGGACCAACTCGTTCTTGCCCTGGGCGTTCTTGAAGCGGGCCTGCAGATGGCGCGCCTGAAAGGCCTCGCAGTTGGAGACCGAGCTGATCTCACGGAAAGTGTCTTGCGCCGGCAACCACACCTCCAGGTCATAGGTCTTGCTGGCGCCAAAACCCATGTCGCCGG
>CAZBKX010000753.1:0-2176 GCA_964492535.1 uncultured Rhodoferax sp.
CTCGCCGATGTCAACCGCGTGGCCACACAGTACCTGGTGCGCGACAACCGCACGCTGGGCACCTACATACCCACCGACAAACCGGTGCGCGCCCTGCCCCCGGCCACAGTGGATGTGGCTGCGCTGGTGAAAGACTATAAAGGTGACGCCGCTGCCGCACAAACTGAAGCCTTTGACGCCTCCCCAGCCAACATTGACCAGCGCACCCAGACTTTCACACTGGCCAACGGCATGAAACTGGGCCTGCTGGCCAAAGGCGCACGCGGCCAGGCGGTCAGCGGAAGCATCACCCTGCACTTTGGCGATGAGAAAAGTCTCATGGGTCAGAGCGGCATTGGCAGCGCCACAGCGGCCATGTTGAACAAGGGCACGGCGAGCTTGAGCCGCCAGCAGATCCAGGACCAGCTCGACCAGCTCAAGGCCCAGGTGAGCTTTGGCGGCGACGCCACCCGGGCCGTGGTGGGCATCAAGACCACGCGCGGGAACCTGCCTGCTGTCATTACGCTGGTGGGCGACGTGCTGCGCAACGCCAGCTTTCCCGAATCTGCGCTGGAGGAATACAAACGCCAGGTGGTGTCGGCCATTGAGGAGCAGCGCAAGGACCCCGAGGCCATCGTGGCGACCGAACTGGAGCGCTATGGCAACCCCTACCCCAAGGGTGATGTCCGCTACGCAGCCACGTTTGACGAGATGCTGGAGAGCACCCGCAGCCTGACCGTGGCCCAACTGCAAGCCTTTCACCGCCAGTTCTATGGTGCCCAGTTTGGCCAGGCCGCGTTTGTGGGCGATCTGGACGCCGACAAGGTCAAAGCCGCCATGAGCACTGCCTTGGGAGACTTCAAAACAGCGTCCAGCTACACCCGCGTGCCCAACCCGCTCGTTACAACCCCAGCCCGGCGCATGGTGTTCAAGACCCCGGACAAGCAAAACGCCTTCATGCAGGTGGAGCAGCCGCTGGCCGTGAACGACACCCATCCCGACTACGCGCCCCTCACCCTTGCCAACTTCATGCTGGGTCAGGGTGGCAGCTCACGGCTGTGGGTGCGCATTCGTGAAAAAGGCGGTCTGAGCTACGACGTGCACAGCATGGTCAGCTGGAACACCGACGAGCCCCACAGCCCCTGGAAAGCCACCGCCATCTTTGCGCCGCAAAACCGCGGCTTGGTCGAAACAGCCTTCCGGGAAGAAGTGGCCCGCATGCTCAAGGATGGCTTTGACGAAAAAGAGCTGAATGACGCCAAACAAAGCCAGTTGAACTTTCGGCGCCTCTCCAGGGCACAGGACGGCAATCTGGCTGGCGGCATTGCGGGCAACCTGAAGCTGGGTCGCAGCTTTGCCATCTCCCAGAAGGTAGATGAGCAGATTGCCAGTGCCACGCTGGAGCAGGTCAACGCTGCCATCCGCAAGCACCTCAAACCCGGGTCGTTTGTGTTTGGCTTTGGGGGAGACTTCAAGGACTGAGGCCGCCCAACTGCGCCACATTGAAGGCAAAGGGTGGCGCAATTCGGCGAACTGCGCCAAAGTGGCTGAAACAGCGCCACTTTTGCCATGTCCGCCCCAAACACCCTGCTCCAAAGCATCCAGTCCACGCCGGCCGGCCTCACGCTGGCTGATCTGCTGGCGCAGCACCCCATACTCAAACGGCGCAAGGTGCAGCACTGGATTGGCCAATAGGATAGACCAGGGGCGCCTTGTGGCTCACGGCGAAGGCCGTTCCCGCAGGTATGTGGCGCCGACACCGGTGACTTCTTCAGAAAGCATACCAGTCGACCATGTTTGTGCCCCCATTCCCTTGTCCGCCGACAGCCAGGACATCCTCGCCTATGTCACCCAAGCGCCACAAGCCCGCAAACCGGTGGGTTACCAACGTGATTTTCTGGACGCCTACCAACCCAATGTCACCGCCGACCTGAGCGCGCCACTGCGTCGCCAGTTGCACAACATGGGCAGGACAAACCGGATCAATGAGCCTGCCGGGACCTACAGCCGTGCCATCCTGAACCGCTCGCTAATTGATTTGTCATGGGCCTCCAGCCACCTAGTAGTTAGTTCCATCAATAGCATTACATATCATGCCAGACCGAGGTCGAATTTATTCCAGCGGAAAACGACAGGTGCGGAGTTGAATTCTTCGATGCCCTTCAGGATACGAGCCTTCAGTTCGTCGATTGATTTG
>CAZBKX010000754.1:0-1592 GCA_964492535.1 uncultured Rhodoferax sp.
GTTGTTGAAGACGCCGCCCACAATGGACTGGAGGCTCGTGATCCGGATGGGTTTCCCGACGTTGGGGATGTAGAGCCACATATTGTCCCCCAGCCGCAGGGTGCTTCTCCCCTTTTCACTGGCGGGGGCCAGGAAGAGGGCGGCAATCTTGTCCTTGTCCTTCTTGACGGAAAACAGTGTGAATTCCTTTTTCGCGCCGCTGGGCTCCACGTTGATCAGTTTGCGGTACATCTCGTAGGATTCCGGGTTCAGCCCCCGGTCCACCTGTTCGAGGATCCGGGCGCCGTCGAGTGCAAAGGCGGGAACGGCCAACAGCAAGGCCAGCAGCGAAGCAACGATGGTCTTAATCATGATCATATCCTCATTCTCATCATATTGTTAAATCCGACCTGCCGTCGGTTTTCATGGAGATAAGCCGGTTTCATGCCTGATTCCGACTACACATGCCTCAAGGCGTCGATCGGCTCCATGCGCGATGCCCTGAGGGCCGGCTGCAGGCTGGCGATGACGGAGACCAGGATCACGATCGCCGAGACGGTCCACAGGTCCGCCGGTTGGAGCGAGGCCGTAAGGATGATCCCTTTTTGCTGGCCGAAGTCGAAGGCGAATTTCGCCATGTTGATCCCCCAGAGGATCAGGACGCCCAGGACGCCGCCGCTGATCGCCCCCAGGACGCCCAGGCAAAGCCCTTCGATCAGGAACATCGAGAGGATCTTCCGGGGCGGCGTCCCGATGGCCGCGATGGTCCCGATCTCGCGGATCCGCTCGTAGACGGCCATGATCATGACGTTCATGATGCTGATCAGGACGATGGCAATGAGCATCAGTTTGATGAAGAAGGTCATCAGATCGATCATCCGGGCGATGTTGTAGAAAGGCGAGAGTTTTTCCCAGTTGTGGACCTCGAACACCGGCTTCCCCTGTTTGTTGACCTCGCCGGCCAGAAGCGCATCCAGCCGATCGGTCACGGAATTCAGTTTGCCGAAATTCTTCAGTCGAACGGCGATCTCGCTGATCTCCATCTCCGTCATGCGCAGGAGCTCCGCGGCGTCCTCGATATGCACGTAGCCGTCGCGGCCCCCGGGACCCGTGGCGCTTTCCATCAGGCCGGCCACCTTGAACTGCTTGCCGTTGACCGAGCCGTCCTTGTTGGTGGCGACAATAACGACGGCATCACCGACTTTGACGTCCATGCCTCGGGCCAAAAGGACAGGGATGAGGATCTCTCCTTTTTCGATCGCCGCCTTCCCCTCCGTGATCCGGGACGACAACAGCGGAACCGTTTTGAATTCCCGCTCCGGATAGACGCCGTTGAGGCGGATGTTGGTCGTTTCGGCGAAGTTGCTGAACATGCCGCCGAACTTGATCCTCGGCGAAGCGCTTTCCACTTCGCTCAGCGATCCGAGGGCGGCCTCCACTTTCTGCATCGCATTGGGGCGCAGGTTCATGTTGAGAGGAAGGTTTTCGATGGACGCCACGTATCCCCTTTGATGCACCTGGAGATGGCCGATCATGGAATCGGTGATCTGACCGATCATCATCGCCTTGAAAGAACCGGAAATGGAGATGAAGATCAGGACGAAAACGACACC
>CAZBKX010000755.1:0-1679 GCA_964492535.1 uncultured Rhodoferax sp.
CTCGCACTGCAGAGGCGTACGTCAAACCCCGTGTCTGGCACTCTCGTACATCAAATGCAGGCTTTGCGAGGTTGTATTCGAGATATTTCATCTCCACAAATCCATTGTGCGAAACAATGGGGAAGGCCGCGTCAAAAGCAGCTTGAAGTCCTTCGTTCGTGCGCTTTTTGGGCGCCGCATCGGCTTGTAAAAATGCCGTGTAGGCATCTTTTTGCATTTGCAACAGGTAGGGTATTTCCAGCACGCTGTCGCGACTGCCAAAATTTTTACGAATCCGTTTGCGTTCGGTGTATGTGTAAGCCATGAGATCTCCGGGCAAAGACTAAGGAATCCTGGGGTGCGCGTCTTGGCGATTGGCCACTACCAATCATTGGCGGACGGCCGCACATTGCGTGCGACCCGAACCAAGGCATCTTCAACAGTCGGGGTTAGAAGACACTGAAAAGAAGGCTTGTTTGACCTGCTTTTCAGTGCGCTCTCACAAGCGCCAAAGGCTGGGAGCCCTTTTGGAGCTCCCAGCCCTTCGGCAACTGTCAATTACTTGAGTTCGGCCTTAGCGCCGGCATCGAGCAATTTCTTCAAAGCTGCATCAGCGTCAGCCTTGGAGATGCCTTCTTTGACATTCTTTGGTGCGCCGTCAACCAGATCCTTGGCTTCTTTGAGGCCCAGACCAGTGATTTCGCGAACCGCTTTAATCACGGAGACTTTGGCCGCACCAGCGTCGAGCAATACAACGTTGAATTCAGTCTTCTCTTCCACGACAGCAGCAGCGGCGCCACCGGCCGCTGGACCTGCCATAGCAGCAGCGCTCACGCCAAACTTTTCTTCGATGGCTTTCACCAGGTCGTTGAGTTCCATGACCGTCATGCTGTCCAGCGCGGTCAAAAATGCGTCTTTATCAAATGCCATTTTCATTTCCTAACAATATTGGTAACCAAATGCAGCAGGCAATTAAGCCGCCGCTGCCTCAGCAGGAGCTTCTTCAGCTGTTTCTGCCACACCGGCGCCTTTTTTCTCCGCGATAGCCGCCAGCACACGAGCTGTGCGGGAGATCGGGGATTGCATCAAGCCCAGCAACTGCGCCAACAAGACTTCTTTGGAAGGAATGCTTGCGAGTTGTTTAACGCCGTTGACGTCCAGAGCTTTTCCACCGTATGCACCGCCGCGAATCACCAACTTGTCATTGGTTTTTGCGAAGTCAGCTACCACTCGCGCGGCAGCTACTGCATCTTCAGAGAAGCTGTAGATCAGCGGACCGGTCATCAGGTCGGACACAACTTCAAATCCGCTGCCCGACACAGCACGGCGTGCCAGTGTGTTTTTCAACACACTCAGGCTCACACCATTGCTGCGCGCGGTCGAGCGCAATTTGGTCATGTCAGCGACCGTGATTCCACGGTATTCCGCCATCACGAGCGTTTGAGCTTTTGCGGCGAGCCCAGTCACATCACTGATGACCGCTTCTTTCTCACTGCGATTAAGACTCAAGGTCTACTCCTTAAATTGTGCCTGTTGGCTCAATGCCTTCAAACACGTCACATTGCAGCGACCAACTGTTCAGGAAATTATTCCGTCAGCAGCGGGATCGCCATCTGCGTTGGCTATGTCACAAACACTGTCTGTAACACCTTGATTAAGGGCTCATCTGCATGAAGCAGCTTGCCCGCCAACGGTCTTGG
>CAZBKX010000756.1:0-3472 GCA_964492535.1 uncultured Rhodoferax sp.
GACTTCGTTGCCCTTGATGGCTTCTTCACCAATGTTCAGCAGGCCAACGGTCGGGTCGTCATTGCCACTCAACACAGAGACAAACGCGGATCCCATGATCGCGAACTGCAACAAATGTTCAGCTGAGCAATCGACATTGGCGCCCATGTCCAGGACGGTGGTGGCCTGCCCCTTGGCATTCGGAATTTGACCGGCAATCGCTGGTCGGTCAATACCGTCCATAGTTTTGAGCAAATAACGGGAAATCGCCATCAAGGCTGCGGTGTTGCCCGCAGACACGGCAGCCTGGGCCCGCCCGTCCTTGACTTGCTGGATGGCAACTCGCATGGACGAGTCTTTTTTCCGCCGCAGCGCGACTTCAAGCGGATCATCCATGCCAACGACCTCGCTGGCCACCACCGTTGTGGCCCTGGGGTGCAAAAACTCTTTCAGGCTTTCAGGCAGACCCACCACAAGCAGTTGCGTGTCCTGGTGCCGATCGAGAAAATTGCGACAGGCAGGCAAAGTGACCTCCGGACCATGGTCACCTCCCATGCAATCGACTGCGATAGTAATCATGAAAACTAGTGCGACCCAACCAAAAACATGCAAATACCAGACACAAAAAAATAAAGGCCCGACGCTACAAACACGGTAGCCTCGGGCCCTTGCCTAATGAGTCAATCAGGCTTCGTTTTTAGTCTTTAAAACTTTGCGACCGCGATAGAAACCCGTTGCGCTGATGTGGTGGCGCAAATGGATTTCACCTGTGGTGGACTCCACAGCGATACCAGGCACAACCAGAGCGTTGTGCGAGCGGTGCATACCGCGCTTGGAAGGGGACTTTTTGTTTTGTTGGACAGCCATGGTCTGCTCCTGGGCATTTATGTCGCGAAGGCCGCAACATGTTGGGTTAGTGGAACACGCAACTTTTGCAACCCGCGTGAAGCCCTCGATTATAGCGCACCCGCCAGACTACCTGGATTTCTTGCCTTGCAATTTAGCCAGCACAGCAAAAGGATTGCGCTTTTCCGTTAGCGCCTCCTCAAATCCAGCATCGGAAGCAGACAACTTGAGATCCACCGGGCACACGTCGTGAGCGGGGACCACTGGCAAAGCCATCAGTACTTCGTCTTCGATCAAGTCCACCAAATTGAAATCCCTGCTCAGAGCGAGCACATCTTCCTCAGCGTCTTCATCCTGGGTCTCAGCAGCTTCCTCGCCCTCGACAAAACGAAATGACCGGTCAATGGACACCTCAATATCCACCGGCCCCAGACAGCGCTGACAGGTCAATGGCAAGCTCACCTGCACATTCAAGTGAAGCCAGACTTCAGCGGCCACACCCTCGTCGGATCGGAATTCACCACGGGCAGACCATTTAAGCAGCCTTTCGGCCCCTAGCCGGCTCGTCTCTTGCATGAGTCGATCGTATTTTGATAGCAAATCGAAGCCATCGGCCTGGCTGGCCGCCTGTGCAAACGCCTTAACGTCCAGATGGGTGGGGGGGGACTCTTGTTTCATGCCCGCAGTGTAAGAGAATCACGGCATGATCGACACCATCCAACGCAAACTTGTCCTGGGTTCCACATCACCCTACCGCCGTCAACTTCTGGAACGCCTGCGTGTTCCATTCAGCGTGGCAGCACCCGATGTGGATGAAGCCCCACTGGCCTCTGAAACACCCCAAGCGATGGCGTGCCGCCTCGCTCTGGCCAAGGCGAAGGTGGTGGCGGCGCAGTTTCCCGCCTGCATAGTGATTGGTTCGGACCAAGTAGCGGATCTCCATGGCGAAGCGCTGGGCAAACCGGGAGACCATGTCCGGGCCGTCGAGCAGTTACAAAAAATGCGGGGACAAACCGTGATTTTTCAGACGGCTGTGGCCGTGGCGTGCCTTGAAACCGGGTTTTTACAAATGGATCTGGCTCAGGTCAAAGTCAAGTTCCGGGAACTCTCCGACCCTGAAATTGAAAGTTATCTGCGGGCAGAAACGCCCTACGACTGCGCCGGGAGCGCCAAAAGCGAAGGACTGGGCATTGCCCTGCTGGAGTCCATAGACAACGACGACCCAACTGCCTTGGTGGGATTGCCCCTGATACGCACTTGCCAAATGCTCCGGGCTGCGGGCCTCAAACTGCTATGACCACACCACCCACAAGCTCTGCAAAGGCAAAACAACCGCCACTCGGGCGCCTCTATCTTGTGCCCGCACCGCTGGATTTTGCTTGCAATGACGTCGTCAATCTTCAAGCCACGATGCCGATGGGCACCCTGGAGATCGCATCAAGGTTGCAATACTGGATCAGCGAGAACGCCAAGTCCGCCCGGGGGTACTTGAAGCGCGTCAACGAGATCGTCCCGCTTCACAACCCGCTGCAAGCGCTACAGATTCAAGAACTGCCGCGTGAGGTTCACAAAAAAGGGGATCACAACGGCAACTTTGATGCAAGCCCCCTTCTGGCACCCGCCCTGCAAGGGCACGACGTGGGCTTGGTCAGCGAGGCCGGCATGCCTGCAGTCGCAGACCCGGGCTCATCAGTGGTCCGTGCGGCCCACGATGCAGGGATGGAGGTGATCCCCCTCACCGGGCCCGTATCTCTGCTGCTCGCGTTGGCAGCCAGCGGCCTCAATGGTCAGAGTTTTGCCTTCGTCGGTTACCTGCCACAGGATGGCGCTGATCGGGCGACACGGGTGCGTGAGCTGGAGTCACTGGCCCTGAAAACCGGGCAAACCCAACTCTTTATTGAAACGCCTTATCGCAATGCAGCCATGATGCAAACCCTGCTTCAAACACTGCAGCACAACACACGCCTGGCGGTCTGTAGCGGTCTGACTTTGAGCCGGGGCGCCTGCCAAAGCGACACCGTCAAGAACTGGAAAAAAAGAACAGCGGTCGTGGACAACGCCACGCCCGCCGTGTTCGCCCTTGGACGATAGTTGGCCTCAACGGACCGAGGGACTCAAGCTCAGGACGCGCGCAGCGCCTTCCCCGATCGATGAACCAAAACGCTTGACCAGGCGTTCCGCCACATTTTCGTGACGGGTGTAGTCAATGATCTCTTCGGCCTTGACGATTTCACGGGCAACGAAGTCAAGGTTGCCAAGGCGGTCGGCCAGTCCAAGCTCGACCGCCTGCTCACCACTCCAGAACAAACCACTGAAAGTCTCCGGTGTTTCTTTCAATCGGGTACCCCGGCCGGCCTTCACCACGTCGATGAACTGCTTGTGAATTTGATTCAACATGGTCTGCGCATAGGCCTGCTGGGCCTCTGACTGGGGGCTGAAGGGGTCCAGAAAACCCTTGTTTGCACCAGCCGTCATCAGGCGACGCTCAACACCCAGTTTTTCCATCAACCCGGTAAAACCAAAACCATCCATCAGCACACCAATACTGCCCACAATGCTGGCTTTGTCGACAAAAATCTGGTCAGCGGCAACGGCAATGTAATAAGCCGCTGATGCGCAGGATTCTTCAACCACCGCATACAGGGGC
>CAZBKX010000757.1:0-2770 GCA_964492535.1 uncultured Rhodoferax sp.
ATGTTTTTGCCTCAAGTGGTCAAGAGTGCCAGGGTCATGAAGAAAGCCGTGGCTTACCTCATGCCGTTCATGGAGGCAGAGAAGCTACAATCAGGGGCCTCAAGCTCGAATGGGAAGATTCTGATTGCCACGGTCAAGGGCGATGTGCATGACATTGGCAAAAACATCGTGACCGTGGTGTTGCAGTGCAACAACTTTGACGTGGTGAACATGGGTGTGATGGTGCCCTGCCACGAAATTTTGGCGCGCGCCAAGGTGGAAGGCGCGGACATGATTGGCCTGTCGGGCCTGATCACCCCGAGCCTGGAAGAAATGCAGTATGTGGCGGGCGAGATGCAAAAGGACGATCATTTCCGCATCAAAAAAATCCCGCTGCTCCTTGGTGGCGCCACCTGCAGCCGGGTGCACACCGCCGTCAAGATCGCGCCGCACTACGAAGGCCCGGTGGTCTATGTGCGCGATGCCTCACGCAGCGTGAGCGTGGCGCAAAGCCTGCTCTCTGACCAGGCCACGGCCTACATCGACGAACTCAAGGCCGATTACGACCGGGTGCGTGAGCAACACGCCAACAAAAAGCAAACCCCCATGTGGTCGCTGGCCCGTGCCCGCGCCAACAAGACGCCTGTGGACTGGGCGCACTACACGCCGCACAAGCCCAAATTCATCGGACGGCGCGTGTTCAAGAATTTCGATTTGACCGAGCTGGCCAAATACATCGACTGGGGCCCGTTCTTCCAGACCTGGGACCTGGCCGGCCCGTTCCCGGCCATCTTGAAAGACGAAGTGGTGGGCACCGAGGCGGTGCGGGTGTATGCCGACGGGCAGCGCATGCTCAAGCGCCTGATCGAAGGCCGCTGGCTGACCGCCAACGCCGTGGTGGGCCTGTACCCGGCCAACTCGGTCAATGGCGATGACATCGAGTTCTACACCGACGACACCCGCACCGAAGTGGCCATGACCTGGTACGGCCTGCGCCAGCAAACCGAGAAACAGGAAATTGATGGCGTCATGCGCCCCAGCCGCTGCCTGGCTGATTTTGTGGCACCGAAATTGGACGCATCAGGCCAGCCCACCGGGCTCAAGGACTACGCCGGCGTCTTTGCGGTGACGGCCGGCCTTGGCGTGGACAAGAAGGAAAAATACTTCGAGGATGACCACGACGACTACTCTGCCATCCTGCTCAAGTCACTGGCCGACCGGCTGGCCGAGGCGTTTGCCGAGTACCTGCACCACCGCGTGCGCACCGACCTGTGGGGCTACGCGCCGTCTGAAGCCCTGACGCCAGAGGAACTGATTGCCGAAAAGTACACAGGTATCCGCCCCGCCCCGGGCTACCCGGCCTGCCCGGACCACAGCGCCAAGAAAGACATGTTTGAGTTGCTGCAATGCGCGGACATCGGCATGGGGCTGACCGAGAGCCTGGCCATGACGCCGGCGGCCAGTGTGAGCGGCTTCTATTTGGGCCACCCGGACAGCACCTACTTCAGTGTGGGGAAAATTGGTGAAGACCAGCTGAAGGATCTGGCGGCGCGCCGACGCATGGATCAGCAAGCCTTGCAGCGCCTGCTGGCGCCCAACCTGTAAGGCTGGGCATCGGTGATGGCAGTGCTGAAAACACGGCCTTCCGCAAGATTAAACACAAATTTCAAGCCAAAGTAGCCCCTGGCCGGCGTTTTATATGACTCTTTAGCTATCGAATAAATAGCTATTGAAAACCAGCATCTTGCGGCTTACAGCAGGGCGTCGTGCAAGGCCACGTACTCGCGTGTCAGCTTGTGCGCAGGGTCCAGAAAGATCATGGGCAAGGACTGCTCATGCGACTCGCGAATGCGCACCGACGAGCCCAGATACGGCTGCAACACCGGCAGCCCCTCGTCAATCAATTCCTGCACCAGACGCTGGGGCAGGTTGGCACGCGGCTGGAACTGATTCACGATGATGCCCTCCACC
This sequence comes from uncultured Rhodoferax sp., assembly GCA_964492535.1. GTDB lineage: Bacteria > Pseudomonadota > Gammaproteobacteria > Burkholderiales > Burkholderiaceae_C > Rhodoferax. The sequence continues at coordinate 1,951 of CAZBKX010000757.1, forward strand.
CGCAAGTCGGGGTTGTGGTCAGCCTTGATCTCTTCCACGTTTTGCAACAAGGTGTAGAGCGCGCGGCGAGAAAAGTCATCGCAGTCAAACGGAATCAGGCAGCCCTGGGCGGCCATCAGCGCGCTGCGAGTGTAGAAGTTGAGCGCCGGCGGGGTGTCGATGTAAATCTGGTCGTAATCTTCGGCCAGCAGCTTCAAGGCGTCGCGCAGTTTGTAAATCTTGTGGCGCGACTCCAGCTTGCCATGCAGCTCATCCAGCAGAGGGTTTGAGGGCATGACATCCAGCCCCTCCCAGCGCGTGCTGGCGATAAACTCGCTTGGGGCCTTGTCGCGGATGGTGAATTTCAGGCTTTGCTCGAAAAAATCGGCCACGTTGGGTTGGTCGGCGGACACATCATCGGCCAGCAGGTAGCGCGTGGAGTTGCCCTGTGAATCGAGATCGATGACCAGGGTGCGCAGGCCTTGCGATGCACTGATGGCGGCAAGGTTGCAGGTGATGGTGGACTTGCCCACCCCGCCTTTTTGGTTGAACACGACATGCTGCATGAAAGGGCCTGTGTCTGGAGTTGCGAAGGCTCCGAGTTTAAGACGTCCGCAGCGCACGCCTGTACTGCATGGCCTCGGCCACATGCGTGACCTGGGTGCTGTGAGCGCCAGCGAGGTCGGCAAGCACCCCTCCGCGATCATCAGCAGCCGCGACGGTCGCCGCGTGTACGTGGCGAACAGCTCCAGCGATTCCGTCTCGGTCATCGACACTGCCACGAACCGCGTTGCCGAGACCATTCCCGTCGCGCCGGTCCGGGGCATGCTCTTCGGCAGCG
>CAZBKX010000758.1:0-2075 GCA_964492535.1 uncultured Rhodoferax sp.
CGCGCAGGGCAGCCTTGAGCCGATAGATGTAAGCCAATACCTGGGCTACAGCGGTGTACAGGCTGGCAGGAATGTCTTGGTCAATCTCTGCATGCGCATACAAGGCGCGTGCCAGCATGGGCGACTGAATCACGGGGATCGAATGGGTCTTGGCGATGTCCCGAATTTTGAACGCCAGCAAATCCGCCCCTTTTGACACCACCTGAGGCGCATGCATGGTTTTTTCATCGTATTTGATGGCAACAGCAAAGTGGGTCGGATTCATCAGAACGAAATCGGCCTTGGGCACTGCGCCCACACTGGCGCCTTGTGAGATTTCGCGCTGGCGCTGACGCAACTTGCCCTTCATCTGAGGGTTGCCGTCGGACTCCTTGCCTTCCTGTTTCATCTCTTGAACGGACATCTTCAACTTGGACTTGTGCAAAAAGGTCTGTAGCGGCACATCCACCATGGCCACCAACAAAATCACCAGAAGCAACAAGCCCAATCCATCCTTGAGCCAGTCGGCCAAATGGACAAGAGCGGACGAGGAGGGCTGCAAGATCAGCATGGACATGGTTGCAAGACCAGACTTCAGGTACACGGTGCCCACGACAAAGAGCAGGGTGGTGATGAAGGTCATCTTCAGGACTTCTGTGAACTTGTCCTTGCTGAACATATTGCCCAAACCCTTGAGTGGATTGAGCCTGCCGAAGTCGGGTGTGATGGGTTTCAAGCTGCTAACCCAGCCGCCGGTGGCCACCGTGCTGAGCGTGGAAACGGCCATGGTGATCAGCGCAAACACCACGCAGCCTATCAAGCCTGCAATGGCCATGTCCTGCATTCGGCCCAGCATGGATTCTGGCTGAGCAAGCGTTAAGGCGTTAAATGAGAGTTGCCGGGTCAGGTGTAACTGAAGGTGATCCAGCATGGAAGGTGCCATGGTCACCATGCTCAATGCTCCGGTTCCCAAAACCGCCAAGTGACCCAAGTCGCGAGAGCGTGCGACCTGCCCGTCATCCCGAGCTTTCTTCAGCTTCTGTTCGGAGGCGGGTAAGTTGCGGTCCTGACTGCTTGATTCCATGGGAGAGAGACTGTGTAGTTCTCTTCATTGTCATCAGCCACCGCGCAAACTAAAGGCGAAAAAGACAGGCCTTCACCCGTCACATCAACCGGGCTTAAAACCCCAGGCTGGCCAGCAGGTCATCTACCTCAGACTGTCTCGTCACCACATCCGGGCTGCCCTCGGGGTCCACTACCGGCCCGGACAGTGCAGAACGGTTCTCGCCTACCGGCACTTTGATCGCAGCCACCGGTGGGGCTGTCTGAATGAGCAGTTGGACCAATTGCTCTTCAATGTTGGCAGCTAGGCTGACCACCTTGGCAATCACCTGGCCCGTGAGGTCATGAAAATCCTGAGCCATCATGATTTCAGTCAGGTGCTGATCGGCCTGCAGTGTGGCACCTTCAACCTCAGTCAGAAAATTCATGACATGACCCTTGGCAACCGCTGCCACGGGATCTTTGACAATCAAGGCCGCAATACGGCGGGTTTCCGATGTAATTAAATCGTGCTGTGCCTTGGCCTGATCAACCTGGTTCAGCACCTTCTCCGCAGCATCGCCCGTTAAACGGGCGATATAAGAGAGCCGACTTTTTGCATCTGGCAGTTCACCAGCCCAGGTCTTGACCTTGTCCATCAAGCCCAGCCCATTCAGTGCGTCGTGCAGCTGTCTGGTCAGAACACCGATGGATTGGTGAACGTCCGCCCCGCTCGCCAAGGGCAGATCCGAGGAGGGGGTTGGGCTGTGTAAGGTGTTCACTTCAACCCCATTTTGGTGAGAATCAAGCTCACTTTGTCTTCCAGTGTGGCTTTGGTGAATGGTTTGACAATGTAGCCTGCCGCGCCTTGTTGCGCAGCCATCACAATATCTTCCTTGCGTGCTTCGGCGGTGACCATCAAAACAGGAATGTGTTTGAGTTTTTCATCCTTCTTGATTTCCATCAGGAGTTGAAACCCATTCATGTTCGGCATATTGATGTCACTGACGACAAAGTCAAAATTGCTGTTGCGCAGTTTTTGCAATGCGACAACA
>CAZBKX010000759.1:0-2531 GCA_964492535.1 uncultured Rhodoferax sp.
AAAGCCATCATCGCCGGGGCAGGGGGCGCGGCCCATTTGCCAGGCATGCTGGCGGCCAAAACCACGGTCCCGGTGCTGGGTGTGCCGGTGCCATCCAAGCATTTGTCGGGGGTGGACTCCTTGCACAGCATTGTGCAAATGCCCAAGGGCATTCCGGTGGCGACTTTCGCCATTGGCGCGGCCGGTGCCGCCAATGCCGCCCTGTTTGCCGTGGCCATGCTGGCCAACGAAGACCCCGCGCTGCGCGCCCAGCTCGATGCCTTTCGCGCCGCGCAAACCGAAACTGCCCGCAGCATGACGCTGCCCCCCGTGCTATGAGCGGCCAGATGCTGCTGCCGGGCACGGCTGCCAACGGTGCCCAGCAAACCACGCTGGGCGTCATGGGCGGTGGCCAGTTGGGCCGCATGTTTGTGCAAGCCGCCCAGGCCATGGGCTACTACACCGTGGTGCTGGACCCCGATGTGATCAGCCCCGCCGGCCTGGTGAGCCACTACCACATTCAGGCCGGCTACCTCGACGAACAAGGCCTGGCGCAGCTCATGCAGCGCTGTGCGGCCATCACCACCGAATTCGAGAATGTGCCGGCGCCCGCCCTGATGACGCTGGGTTCGGCCCGGCCGGTGGCGCCGAGCGCCGAGGCCGTGGGCATTGCGCAAGACCGGGTCAAAGAAAAAGCGCATTTTGTGCGCTGCGGCGTGCCGTGTGCCCCTTACGTGGTGATTGACTCTGCCGCCCAACTGGACGCGGTGCCCGGCGATCTGCTCCCCGGCATCCTGAAAACCGCCCGCATGGGCTACGACGGCAAAGGCCAGATGCGGGTGCAAACCCGCGCCGAGTTGGCTGCCGCCTGGGCTGGACTCAAGGGTGTGACCTGTGTGCTGGAGAAAATGCTGCCGCTCAAGGCCGAGTGCTCGGTGATCGTGGCGCGCGGCTGGGACGGCACCTGTGTCAACCTGCCGGTGCAGCTCAACCTGCACCGCGAGGGGATTCTGGCGGTGACTTCAGCTTATGACGGAAATATGCCTCTGGCCGGCGTAAATAAAGCCGTAAAAGCTACCAAAGCCATAGCAGAAGAGTTGCAGTACGTGGGCGTGCTGTGCGTGGAATTCTTTGTGCTGAATGATGACTCGCTGGTGGTCAACGAGATGGCTCCGCGCCCGCACAACAGCGGCCACTACTCCATGGACGCCTGCGACCTGTCGCAGTTTGACCTGCAGGTGCGCACCCTGGCCGGCCTGACCCTGGTGCAGCCGCGCCAGCACAGCCCGGCCATCATGCTCAATTTGTTGGGCGACTTGTGGGTGGATGGCAAGACGCCGCCGTGGCATCAGGTGCTGGCACTGCCTGGCGCCCACCTGCACTTGTACGGCAAGCTCCAGGCCAGCAAGGGCCGCAAGATGGGCCACCTCACCTTCACTGGCGCCACGGTGGCGCAGGTGCGTGCCAACGCGCTGGCGGCTGCCGCCATGTTGGGCATTGAGGCGTTTTGAGCGCGCCCATGATTCTGGATGGCCAGGCACCCGGGGCCATTGCCCGCGCCGCGCAGGCCATCCGAGCCGGCGAGTTGCTGGGCCTGCCGACCGAAACGGTCTACGGCCTGGCGGCCGACGCGGACAACGCGCAGGCCATTGCCAAGATCTTTCATGCCAAAGGCCGGCCCCCGGATCACCCGCTGATCGTTCATGTGCTCAATGAAGCCAGCGTGGCGCATTTTGCCCAAGCGGTGCCCGACTTTGCCAAAGCCCTCATGCACGCCTTCTGGCCTGGCCCGCTCACCCTGATCTTGCCGCGCCGAGCCGGTGTGGCTGGTGCCGCAGCGGGGGGGCAGAATTCAATCGGCCTGCGCTGCCCCTCGCACCCGGTGGCTCAGGCGCTGCTGTTGGCTTGCCAGGCGACGGTGGACGACGCCGGGCAGCCGGTAGTGCCGGTCTGGGGCGTGGCCGCACCCAGTGCCAACCAGTTTGGCCGGGTCAGCCCCACCACGGCCGCCCATGTGCAGGGCGAGTTTGGGGCGGATTTGCTGATACTGGACGGTGGCCCCTGCGACGTGGGCATTGAGTCCACCATCATCGATTGCACCCGCGGCGTGCCCGCGCTGCTGCGCCCGGGCGCCATCACGGTGGAGCAGGTGCAGGCCGCGTGCGGCTTGGCCGTGCGCCTGCCCCACGAGATGCAGGCCCCCGATGCCCCGGCACCGCGTGCCTCGGGCACCCTGGAGTCGCATTACGCTCCGCGCGCCAAAGTGCGTTTGATGGACGCGCCCGCCTTGCAGCAGGCGATCGACATGCTGGGCAGCGAGCTGGGCAAAGCGACTGCGCAGGCCAGCAGGGTGGGTGCGGGACAGTCCCCCGGCGGCCCTCATATCGCCGTTTATGCCCGCGCCCCCCTCAAATCCCGTTCATCCCAGTTGCTTGTCCGGCGCATGCCGATGGACGCCGCCGCCGCCGCCCAGCAGCTCTTTGCCGTGCTGCGCGAGTTTGATGCGCAAGGCGTCAAGCTGATCTGGATTGAGACCCCGCCCGATGCGCCCG
>CAZBKX010000760.1:0-5919 GCA_964492535.1 uncultured Rhodoferax sp.
CCATGCGAGCGCCTGTGCCCACGGTGTAGCCGTCGGCGCCGATGGCAAAATCCACACCCACTGTGATAAACAACAGACCGGAAAAAAAGTCTTTTTGACTCTTTATATTCATTAACAGACTCCTCAAATATTTCTGACACTGCATTTTGCACGGTAAATCCCTTACGACGACATGTGGATTCCCCCTACCCCGCCGCCATACCGATCAAAAAAACAGCTGGAAGTGGCCAAAACGAAGGGGGACGTGTCACCTACAACACATGTCGGCGGGCAAAGCGCACCACGGTCACGCCAGCCGCCAGCTGCCTCAAGGAGGGCATGAGCCCTACGCAACTGTCATACGGCGTGCTCACCGGCTCGGCCACATCGCCCTGATGGCCGAGGACAGTACCCGCGCGCGCTCCAAGCCCCTGAAACGGCTCGTTGGCGACCGTGCGTCCGGTCAGATCAGTGCTGCCGCCAGGCGGATAGGCCACCGCGATGGTGATGGGCTTGGAAGCATAGTTATCGGCCTGCGCCATGGCAGCCGGGCTGGCCAGCGGCGTGAGACCGGCCAGGAGACTCAGGGGGCGAATGCGCCAAGGGCGGGTCACAAAGCTGCCTGACGAACAATGGGTTGAAGACCCACATTGGCACGCAACATCAATGCCATCTTGTGGACGTGGCCGATAAGCGCCGGCCCGGACACTCTCAGCTCAAGGGAGGTGTTGCTGCAAGCACCTCCTCAAGCACAGTCACGCCTTCGGCTACCCGCAAGGCGCCAGCCAGGCGCAGGGGGCGCATGCCGTCTGCCACGGCTTGGCGCCTGAGCGCGTCCGAATGGGGGTCATGCTGAATCTTGTGCTTGAAGGCCTCGGTCACCACCAGCAATTCATACAAACCCATGCGTCCCATGAATCCCGTCATGCGGCAGTCCACACAGCCCACGGGCTTGAAAGGTTTGTAGCCCCCGCTGATGTGCCAGGGTTTAACCACCTCGGCCAGCGTTTCGCGTGCGGCGTCGGGGTCGGGTACCTTGCAGTGCTTGCACAGCGTGCGCACCAGGCGCTGCGCCAGCACGCCCAGCAGGGTGGCATTGATCAGGTAGGACGGTACACCGAGCTCCATCAACCGGGTCACGGCCGAGGGTGCGTCGTTGGTGTGCAGCGTGGAGAACACCAGGTGCCCGGTGAGAGCGGCCTGCACCGCCATGTCGGCGGTTTTCTGGTCGCGGATTTCGCCCACCATGATGATGTCGGGGTCCTGGCGCATCAAGGCACGCAGTCCTTCAGGGAAGCCGAAATCCAGTTGGGTCTGCACCTGGGTCTGATTGAAGGACGGTTCGATCATTTCGATCGGGTCTTCCACCGTGCTGACATTGACCTCTTCGGTGGCCACGCGCTTGAGCGTGGAATACAGCGTGGTGGTTTTGCCCGAACCCGTGGGGCCGGTCACCAGAATGATCCCGTTGGGGCGCTTGACCAGCGCCTCCCAGCGCTGCGCGTCATGCGCTGAAAACCCGAGGCCGTCCAGATCCTTGACTGTGGTGTCGGGGTCGAAAATCCGCATCACCATCTTTTCGCCAAAGGCTGTGGGCAGCGTGGAGATGCGCATTTCGACCTCGTCACCCCGCGGATTGCGGGTCTTGATGCGGCCATCCTGCGGGCGGCGCTTCTCCACCACGTCCATGCGTCCCAGCAGCTTGATACGCGCCGTCATGGCCACCAACACACCCATGGGCATTTGGTAGACCGGGTGCAGCACGCCGTCAATGCGGAAGCGGATCACGCCCTGCTCGCGCCGGGGCTCCAGGTGGATGTCACTGGCGCGTTGATCGAAGGCGTACTGCCAGAGCCAGTCCACCACCTGTACCACGCCCTGGTCATTGGCATCGAGCTGTTTGTTGGTCTTGCCCAGCTCCACCAGTTGCTCAAAACTGCCGCCACTGTTGCCGCCCCCGGCCTTGTTGGCGGCCTTGACTGATTTAGCCAAGGCAAAAAACTCGACCGTGAAGCGATGGATCTCCTGCGGGCTGGCCACCACCCGGCGAACGCTGCGCCGCGCCTGGCGCTCCACCTCGGCCACCCAGTCGGTAATGAAGGGCTCAGTGGTAGCCACCACAATCTCACTGGGGGTCACTTGCACAGGCAATATCTTGTGGCGCTCGGCGTAGGCTGCGCTCATGGTGTCAGCCACCTTGCCGACATCCACCTTGAGCGGATCAATGCGCAGGTAGGCCAGGCCCGCGCGCTGCGCGACCCACTGGGTCAGCAGCTCAATGTCGAGCGGCTTGCCGTCACTGGCGCGGCGCACCGACACGCTGGCCAGACGAATCAAGGGATGCTGCACACTCTCAGCCTGGGCACAACGCGCAGTAATGCGCTGGGCCTCCTCACCACTGATCACACGATCGCGCAGCAGCCACTCCACCAGGCGGCGCCAGTCCAGCGGACCCCGGTAAACCTCAGGACCGGGGGACATGGCACTGCCAGTGGCGGGCGCGGCACTCATTTGGGGAGGGGTTTGAAGACGCGCACCCACTTGGCAGCCGGCAGGCCCCAGTTGGCCTGAATGATCTCGGCCCGTGCATCGAGCACCGCGCGCGTGGGCCGGTTTGGCGTGCGCTGGGCCAGCACCACGGTATTGCCCTCACGCGTGGGTTTGAACGCCCACACGGCGTCCTTGCCAAACGCTGCGGAGATCTTCTCCACGCTGCGCGCGAAGCTGGAGGCACGGCCAAACAGGTTCACGGTCATACAGCCCTCGGGCGTGAGCAAGCGGTGGCAATGGTTGTAAAAAGGCAGACTGTCGAGCACCGGCGCGGCAGCCTCATGGTCATACAGGTCCACCTGCAGCGCGTCCACGGTGCCCCACCATTTGGGATTTTCAATCTCTTGCGCCGCGTCGTTGAGCACCACCTGCATGCGGGTGTTGTCCGCGGGGAGCTTGAACCAACCCCGACATGCCGCCAGCACCTGGGGATTGAGCTCAATGGCCACCGTCTTCATGCGCAGCTCCTTGTGGCAAAACTTGGTGAGCGAACCCGCCCCCAAGCCCAACTGCATAGCCTGGCGCTTGGGCACCGAATCAGGCTCCACAAACAGCAACCACGCCATCATGCGCTGGATGTATTCATGGAACAGCACGGTGGGCGCATCCATCAGCATGGAGCCCTGAATCCATTCAGTGCCCAGATGGAGGTGACGAAGCAGGCCTTCGTCGGAGAAGTTGACTTCAGGCAGGGAGTGGGTGTGTTTTTTCAAGATGACGCAATTATCCTCATATGGCCCGTGCTCGCGACAAAGGCGCACCCAAGGTCCGCTCAGCTCCCCGTGCCACGCTATTCAAGCCATCCGAGTGAGTAGAATCATCCGTTTTTCATCAGAATTTGTTGAAAAATATAAAAATAATGGAGACTCCGTGCAAATCATCTTGATGCTCAACTCCGCTGTATGCGTCATCACGGGTCTGGGGCTATTGATCGTCTGGCGGCAAGACACAGAACAACGCTTCACCAAAAACGCAGCACTCTCGTTACTGGCCGGTGCACCATTGGGGGCCCTGGCCATTGCCTGGCGCAGCGGGGACCCGATGATTGCCATGCTTGGGACGGTTGGGCTCAGTTTGGCTGGCGTGGCCATGTTCACATTTCTTGTCAGTGCGTCGATGGACTTGGCCAACCGCCCTGTGACGCGCAAACAGTTGTTGGCGATTTTCGCCCTGTTGCTGGTGCCCTACGGTTGGGTGACAACGCAGCATTCACTGCCCATGGTCGGAATGCTCAACGCCATGCTGTATGTCTCCGGTGGCGCATATTTGACCCACACACTCTGGTCTTCAGGCTGGGTTGAACGACTGATTGGGCTGTTGATTCTGTTTTTGGGTATCAATGCCTTGCACGTGGCTTTGATGGGCGAGGAAGGGGTGGTGCAGCAGGCTGCCGCAGGTATCTTGTTGGGAATCGGAATCACGCTGGCCTTTGGCTTTGCCGCGCTGTCCCGCACCAAAGCCTCAGCAGAGCGCATCGCCCAGCGGTTCGAAAACCTGAGCGAGAACTCGCCGCAAGGCATGGCGGTCACCACCCGCGATGCGCTGTTGTACGCCAACCCGGCCGCCCTGAAGATCGTCGGATTTACCTCGCTGGAGCAGGCAATCAAAGCGGGCCCTTGGACCGTGATCAGCCCTCAACGCACGGCGAAAGAGGGCATCGAAATCGGGAACATGTTCAACGGAACTCCGTCTTTTTTTGAAGGCGACCGGGTCTCGCTGCGAGCCGACGGTACCGAGGTTCGCCTCAAATTCTCCAGTTGGCCCACGCAATGGGAGGGGCAGCCTGCCGACCAAATTGTGATCGTCGACTACACGCAAGAGTACGAAGCGCAACAACGACTCAAAGCTGAAAGAAATGAGCGCCAACGCCAAAAATTTGAATTTGAGGCCAGAGAGAGAGCCCTCCTGCTTGAGGCCAACGCGGCGCTCGAAGCACGCGTGATCGAAAGAACCCAGGAACTCAACGACGCTTATCTGGCCAAAAACCAGTTTCTCGCCAACATGTCGCACGAGATCCGCACACCGATGAATGCCGTTTTGGGCCTGTTGACCCTGATGCAAGGCACCGGGCTGGACAACATTCAGGCGGACTACGTACAAAAAGCCGAGCGGGCGGCCAAGTCGCTGCTGAGTCTGCTCAACGACATCCTGGATTTTTCAAAAATAGAGGCTGGCAAGCTCGCGCTGGAGTCTGGCAGTTTTGAGGTGGAACGAATGATGCGGGACCTGTCCATCATTCTGTCGGGCAACGACCTCCATAGACCGGTTGAACTGCTGTTTGATCTGGACCCCCGGTTGCCCAAGGTCTTGGTGGGCGATGCCATGCGCCTGCTACAGGTACTGATGAACCTGACCAGCAACGCGCTGAAGTTCACCGCCCGGGGTCATGTGATCACCCGCCTGAGCTTGGTGGCCCGCACAACGACCCACGCCACCATCCGGTTCGCGGTAAGCGACACCGGCATCGGCATCCCCGAAAACAAGCTGACCCACATCTTTGATGTGTTCGCCCAGGTGGAGGCCGCCACCACGCGACAGTTTGGCGGCTCGGGGCTGGGCTTGTCCATTTGTCAGCGTCTGCTGGGCCTCATGGGCAGCAAGTTGCATGTGGAGAGCGCGGCGGGTCTGGGGAGCACGTTCTCCTTCGATCTGAAGGTCCCTATTGGACCGGAGCCTGAGACATCGACCCCCCATTCGCCCGTGGTACCCACCACAGCGCTGGTCATTGACGATAGCCCGTTTGCTCTGGAGTACCTCAGCAAGATGGTGCGATCACTGGGCTGGACGGTGGACACTGCCCGCTCGGGCAAACAAGCCATTTCTCTGGTGGCCAGCCGGCATGACAGCGGCGCGCCGCCCTATGCCCTGATCGTGACGGACTGGCGTATGAACGGGCTCGATGGCTGGCAGACACTGGAGGGCATTGAGCACGTCAACCCCACCGGCCCAGCCCCCATCAAGCTGATGGTGAGCGCATTCGGGCGCGACAAGTTGGCAGAGCGAACGCCGCAGGAGCTGGCTCGCCTGAATGCCTACCTGGTCAAGCCCGTGACGGTGGACATGATTCAGGAGGTAGTGAGCAGGGCATTCCAGGGCCAGGGCAACCTGCGTTCGCGCCCGAGAACCAAAACGGACAAGGTCAAACGTTTACAAGGTATGCGCTTGCTGGTGGTGGAGGACAACCTGATGAACCAGTTGGTGGCCAAAGAACTGCTGGACCAGGAAGGCGCCGTGGTTGACATCGCGTGCAACGGCAGCCTGGGCCTGGACGCACTCGCCGAGGCGAACCAGGCGTTTGACGCCGTTCTGATGGACATGCAGATGCCGGTGATGGACGGCTGCACCGCCACCCGAGCCATTCGCGCGGACCCGAACCACCGCCATCTGCCC
>CAZBKX010000761.1:0-2289 GCA_964492535.1 uncultured Rhodoferax sp.
ACACGGTCACCGGCGGCACAGCGCTGATGATGGCTGCTGCAGCGGGCAACCTGCCGCTGGTCGATGCGCTGCTGCAGCGCGGAGCCAACCCGCAAGCCACAGATGAGTTCGGTCACACCGCCTGGATGGCCGCCTTGAACCGCGCCATGGATGACCCCGACTTTGCGCGCCAAAAAACAGGCGCCTTGTTCGAGCGCATTGCCCCGGCCGCGATTGATGTGCAAACCGATGGGCGACTGGTGCGCCTGGAGCGCCATCAGGGTGAATACTGGTTGCTTGGCCTGATGTTGGCAGGCCTGAAGACATTGAGATCACACTGTGTTGACCGCTTGCATAGCCCTTACAAATATGAGTCGGGATTTTTTGCGGAAGCTATGCAAAACAGTCTGGAATGCCTGCCCGAGCATTTGTGGCCCGCCAGGCGGCGCAAGCGCAGTTATGTCAACGCAGTGCTGGCGCGCGCCGAAGTCAACAGCCAGTACCAACCCGCACGCAAGCTCTGGGTGCGCACCAAGAATGGTCACTACCTGCCCAACCACGCCATGCAGTTGCGCACGCAGGCTGCCAATGAGCCGGCGTGGCAGCAAGTGGTGCAGGTACTCAACCTCGCCTGGGTGGATGCCGGTACCCGACGCCCGAACGTCAGGACGCCCAGCCTGGCTCAGTTACTCCAAAAAGCAGACGCGGGCGTCAAGCAGGTGCCAGGTGGATAACAACTCTGAACCTGGCAGCTACCGCAAATCAAACCAGATGGCTGGTGTTAGTGACAGGCACGGCAGGACACGGCCGCGTTAACCCCTAGAATGAATTGGTGACCACCAGTCGTGTCACTATCGCCATTCTGTTGCCTCGCGCCAAGTCTGCCCGCTTCACCGACCCCATGCCTTCATCAAACTTATCCTACGCCCAGCCGTCCGGCGCACCGAGTCCTGTTGTCAGAGAAGAGCACATTGAATACGGCTTCATCGGCAAACTCCAGGGCCTTAAATACGACTACCGTGCAGACATTCGGGATCGCGCCGCCCTCGAAGCAAACTTCCGCGAAAAGTTGAGGCACTCAATCGCGTCAAGCTCTCGGATGGCGAGTTTGCCCGCCTGCTGGATGAAATGGTGACCCCCAACGTATTCACTGCCGCCCGCACCCTGCGCTCCATCAACGCCTTCACCCGTGAAGACGGCACGCCGCTGAACTACACCTTGGTCAACATCAAAGACTGGTGCAAAAACACCTTTGAGGTCGTCAACCAGCTCCGCATCAACACCGACAACAGCCACCACCGGTTTGATGTACTCATTCTCATCAATGGCGTGCCAATGGTGCAGATCGAGCTGAAAACGCTGGGCATCAACCCCAAGCGCGCCATGGAGCAGATCGTTGACTACAAAAACGACCCCGGCAACGGCTATACCAAAACGCTGCTGAGCTTTTTGCAGCTTTTCATCGTTAGCAACCGCACCAACACCTATTACTTCGCCAATAACAACGCGCGACACTTCGCGTTCAATGCGGACGAGCGCTTTTTGCCCATCTACCAGTTTGCGGACGACGCGAACAAAAAGATCACCCACCTCGACAGCTTTGCCGAGACCTTCCTCGCCAAATGCACACTGGGGGAGACCATCAGCCGCTACATGGTGCTGCTTGCAGCTGAGCAAAAGCTGCTGATGATGCGGCCCTATCAGGTGTATGCGGTCAAGCAAATCGTGGACTGCATCCACCAAAACTGTGGCAACGGCTACATCTGGCACACCACCAGCAGCGGCAAGACGCTCACGTCCTTCAAAGCCTCCACCCTGCTCAAGGACAACCCCGATATTGAAAAATGTCTCTTTGTGGTGGACCGCAAAGACCTGGACCGCCAGACCCGCGAAGAATTCAACCGCTTTCAAGAAGGCTGCGTGGAAGAAAACACCAACACCGCCACGCTGGTGCACCGCCTGCTCTCTGGCGACTATGCCGACAAGGTCATCGTCACCACCATCCAGAAGCTGGGCCTGGCGTTGGATGAAACTAGCCGCCGCAACCAACAGCAAAAGAAAGACGGCAGGGCAACTTTTAAGGAGCAACTGGCACCGCTGAGCGATAAACGCATCGTCTTCATTTTTGACGAATGCCACCGCTCCCAGTTTGGCGCGAACCACGACGCCATCAAAGAGTTTTTCCCCAAGGCGCAGCTCTTTGGCTTTACCGGCACACCCATTTTTGAAGCCAACGCCACGGCCAGGCAATTCGAGGGCGAAGAAGGCCAGTTCCGCACCACCCAAGACCTGTTTCAAAAGCAGCTGCAC
>CAZBKX010000762.1:0-9884 GCA_964492535.1 uncultured Rhodoferax sp.
GCGGTCACGACAAACCGGAATCAGCGGTCACGATAAACCAGAATGGGTGGTCACGATCGGCCGGAATGACCGGTCACGATAAACCAGAATCGCCGGTCACGACAAACCGGAATGACCGGTCACGATCGACCGGAATACCCAAGCGGCGTGGGTCGCGTCGCTGGTTTGCAGCCCACGAATGATTTCCACCAGCGCCATCATCGGCACGGGATTGAAAAAATGCATGCCAATGAAACGGTCTGCGCGCGTGGTGACGGCGGCCAGTTTGGTGATGGAAATGGACGAGGTGTTGGATGCCACGATCACCTCAGGGGCCACCACAGCGTCAATCTGTTTGAGAATTTTGACCTTCAGGTCAAAATTCTCGGTAGCGGCTTCAATGACCAGTTGGGCTGGTTTGAGGTCCTCATAACGGGTGCTGCCCAGGATGCGCGCCAGTGCTGCGTCTTTGTCAGTCGCGGTGATCTTCTCTTTTTTGACCAGCCGGTCCAGGCTGCCTGAAACATTGGCAATGCCCTTGGCGACGGCAGCGTCTGAAATGTCAACCATCACAACGTGGATGCCGGATACGGCACAGACCTGTGCTATGCCGTTACCCATGGTGCCGGCGCCGATGATGCCTACGGTGGTGATGCTCATGCTGAAAAACTCCGAGTGGTGAAAAACAGTCATGTTAACTTTGTGCCATCAGGGAATTGGGGTCTGCGACGGTTCCCCGGGCCACCGTGTGGGGTCCGCGTGCAGGATGCCGGAATAAGTTGATGCAGATCAAGAATTCGGCTTTCACCCGGTGGGGTCAAGTTGGACCAAGGGTATACCCGCGCATACTCTGATCTCTGTCAACTATCTGGCACTGCGCCACCCTCATGGAAAAAGAAAACACACCCGCTGGGCCCACCACGGCTCAGCGTAACTTCGCCCGGGAGATAGACGAAGCATTTCATGCCCAGCTGGCCAAGGCCAACATGGGCCTGTCGCCGATTGCGCTGACCCTGGCGTATGCCGACTGGGCCATGCACCTGGCCGCGTCGCCCGGGCGGCAGTGGACGCTGGCGCAGCGAGCCATGGCCCTGTCAGAGCAGGCCCTGATGGATTCCTTGACATCTGAACCCGCTGCGGGTGCCGATCCCAAGTCGGTCCTTGAGAATGATCCCCGTTTCAGCGATGCAGGCTGGAGTCGCTGGCCGTTCAATGCGCTCAAAAATGGGTTCAAGGCCAGCGATGCCTGGTGGCGCGAATCCACCCAGGTGGAGGGCATGTCCAAACACCACAACCACATGGTGAACTTCTTTACTCGCCAAAGCCTGGACGCCTTGTCGCCCTCCAACTGGCCGACCACCAACCCTGAAGTGCTCAATAAGGGCCAGGAGTCCATGGGGCAAAGCTGGATCAAGGGTTACCAGAGTTACGCCCAAGACATGCTGGAGCAGCACAAGGCTCGCCACAACGTGGACGGCGACCCGCTCAAGCCGCTGGACTTTGAGGTTGGCAAGGAGGTGGCGTTGACACCGGGCAAGGTGGTCTTTCGCAATCACCTGATCGAGCTGATTCAGTACACGCCCACCACCGACAAGGTGTTTCCCGAGCCCCTGCTGATCGTGCCGTCCTGCATCATGAAGTACTACATCCTGGACTTGTCCCCGCACAACTCCATGGTGCGTTATCTGGTGGAGCAGGGGCACACGGTGTTCATGATCTCGTGGCGCAATCCCGATGCCTCGGACCGCGACCTGGGCATGCAGGACTACTTGCAAATGGGCGTGATGGAAGCCATGGGCGCGGTGAAGCAGCGCACTGGCGCGCCGCGCATCCATGCCCTGGGCTATTGCTTGGGCGGTACATTTTTGTCCATCGTGGCAGCGGCACTGGGGCAGGGCGGACACGAGGCCCAGAGTCAGGTGCAGGGCAAGAACCCACGGCGCCGTCACGAAGACGTGGCAGGCCTGGACCATCTGCCGGAACTCGCCAGTGTGACCCTGCTTGCGGCGTCAACCGACTTCAGCGAGCCAGGCGAATTGGGGGTGTTCATTGATGACGACCAACTCAATACGCTGCGTCAGGCCATGGCCCGCACCGGCTATCTTTCCGGCCGCCAGATGGCTGGCTCATTCCAGTTCCTGAATTCACGGGACCTGATCTGGTCTCGCAACACGCGGCGCTATCTGCTGGGTCAGGATGAAGTCGGCAACGACATGATGAGCTGGAATGCTGACCTCACGCGCCTGCCCGAGCGCATGCACTCCGAATACCTGTCTTCGCTGTTTCTCAACAATGCCCTGGCCGCTGGCCATTACCGCGTAGGCGGCGTCGGTGTGGCCTTGATGGACATTCATGCACCCCTGTTGGTGGTGGGTACGGTGCGCGACCATGTGTCGCCCTGGCAATCGGTCTACAAGATTCACTTGCTGACCGACACCCAGACCACCTTTATTCTGGCAGCAGGCGGGCACAACGCCGGCATTGTGTCCGAGCCGGGCCACGCCCACCGCAGCTACCAGATGGACACGGTGGAAAAAGGTCACGACTGGATGGACCCGGACGATTGGGTCGCCCAGGCTCCCTTGTGCGAGGGTTCCTGGTGGGTGGCGATGCATGCCTGGCTGAGCGAACGCTCTGGAAAGCCCGTGGCGCCTCCCACCATCCATGCCGCCGACGTCTTGTGTGACGCACCGGGTGAAAACGTGATGGTGCGCTATGGTGACTGAGCTCCAAACCGCAAACGACCCCATCAATGAACGGATGCAGGAGCTGGAGTCCTCCATGGAAGGGCTCAATGCCCGCATTGCCCGCCTGGCCATCAGCCTGGGGGTGTCCCTGCAGGACGAGCATGAGCTGGCCCGGGTGATGAGCCGGGCTCCGGCCACGGCGGTGCCCGTCGAGCGCCGCGCGGGAGGCGTGTCGCGCCAGCCAGATCGCGGGGCCTCCGTGGCGCAGCGCCGTACTGCACACCATTGGGAGGAGTTGCGAGGTCTCCTGGTGCTGCGCTTTCACGCTGAGAGTCGCTACGTGGACGAAGTTGGCGTGGTGGCCACCCGGCAGATCCTGATCCAGGTTGAAGACCACCTGGAGCGCGATGGTTTCACCCCGGGCGCGGATGGCCTGCATCTCAAGCGTCTTTTCGACCCCACCTGATCCCCCTTGACCTGTCAGCTGCACTCCGGCGCACAGGGGTGCGCGCTTTCTTGGTCATTCAGTTTTGAACTTTTGAAGAGTACTCCTATGACGATCCCTTCCTCTCTTTTTAGTCTCAACGGAAAAAAAGGCCTGATCCTCGGACTGGCCAACGAACACAGCATTGCCTGGGGCTGCGCCCAAATGGCGCGCCACATGGGCGCCGAGGTCGTTGCCTCGTGCCTGAACGACAAGGCCCGGCCCTACATTGAGCCCTTGACGACGGCCGCCGGTATCGACCTCAAAACCTGCAACGTGGAGCAGCCGGGTGAGTTGCAGGCCTTGGTGGACCATGCCGTGGCCCGCTTGGGGCGGCTGGACTTCGTGGTGCATTCGATTGCCTGGGCACCCCTGGAAGACCTGCATGGGCAGGTGATTGACAGCAGCAGCACCGGCTTTGCGCGCGCCATGGACGTGTCATGCCATTCTTTTGCCACCCTGGCCAAGTACTGCGCGCCCCACATGACCGAGGGTGGCAGCTTGGTGACCATGACCTACCTGGGTGCCGACGAGGCCGTGCCGCATTACGGCCTCATGGGCCCGGTCAAGGCCGCGCTGGAGTCGATGGTGCGCTACATGGCGCTGGAGTTGGGGCCGCAGCGCATCCGGGTGCATGCCGTGTCGCCCGGCCCGATCATGACGCGCGCCGCCTCCGGCATTGCCTCGTTTGACGAGTTGATGGCCGATGCCATCGCCAAGGCGCCCTTGGGCCGGCTGGTGACGCTGGATGAAATTGCCCAGTTGTGCTCCTTTTTGTGTACCGAGGCCTCGGCGGGCATGACGGGACAAACCATTTATGTCGATGCCGGTTGCCACGCAGTCTCCTGACTCGCTTCAACCCCCTGCAGCCAACCCAATGAAGGAATCATCATGAATTTCACTGTCAACACCGACATGATCGAAAACGTCACCTATGACGAAATCTCGGTCGGCCAAAGCGCCCGCCTGCTGCGCACCCTGTCCCTGGCCGACATCCAGGCTTTTGCCGCTGTGTCAGGCGACACCAACCCGGCCCACCTGAACGCCGAGTACGCCAACGACACCCTGTTTCATGGCGTCATTGCCCACGGCATGTGGGGCGGTGCCTTGATTTCGGCTTTGCTGGGCACCCAATTCCCCGGCCCCGGCACCATTTACCTGGAGCAGGTGCTGCACTTCACCAAGCCGGTACGCATCGGGGACACACTCACCGTGACCGCCACCGTGCTGACCAAGGACGATGCCAAAAAGCGCTTGGAACTCGATTGCCAGGTGGTCAACCAAAAGGGCGACCGCGTGCTGCACGGCACGGCCAAGGTGCTCGCGCCCTCGGTCAAGGTGCGCCTGCCCCGTGTCAATGCGCCGTTGATTCAGTTGTTTGACCCTGAGGCTCGCTTCAAGGAGCTGTTGGCGCGCGGCAAGGGCATGGAGGCCGTGCGCTGCGCTGTGGTGCACCCGTGCGATGTCGAGTCGCTCAGCGGGGCCATGGATTCGGCCCGCTACGGCTTGATTGTGCCGGTGCTGATTGGGCCCGAGGTGCGCATTCGCCACCTGGCGCAGGAGGCCGGTATCGACCTGACCGGCGTGGAGATCATCTCCGTGCCCCACAGCCATGCGGCTGCCGAAAAAGCCGCCGACATGGCCGCCAACGGCGAGGTGGAGGTGCTGATGAAGGGCAGCCTGCACACCGACGAGCTGATTCACTCGGTGCTGGCCCGTCCCGCGCTGCGCACCGGGCGACGCATGTCGCACGTGTTTCGTTTTGATGTGCCGCTGTACCCCAAGCCGCTGCTGATCACGGATGCGGCGCTCAACATCACCCCCTCGCTGCAGGAGAAGGTCGACATCATCCAGAACGCCATTGACTTCGCCCGCATCATGGGTATCGAGACGCCCAAGGTGGCGATTTTGGCGGCGGTCGAGACGGTCAACCCCAACATGCCCTCCACCATCGATGCCGCTGCGCTGTGCAAGATGGCCGATCGGGGCCAGATCAAGGGCGCCATTCTGGATGGCCCGCTGGCTTTTGACAACGCCATCTCGTTGCATGCTGCCAAAGTCAAGCATATTGAATCCGCTGTGGCGGGGGACGCCGACATTCTGGTGGTGCCGGATCTGGAGTCCGGCAACATGCTGGCCAAGCAGCTGGAGTATCTGGCCGGTGCCATTGGGTCCGGTCTGGTGCTAGGTGCGCGCGTGCCGATTGCACTGACCAGCCGTGCGGACGGCCCCATGACCCGCGTGGCCTCGGCGCTGCTGGCACAGTTGGCGGCGCACAACGCCCGGCGCGATCACCCGCGCCAAGTCTGGTAAGGGGCGCGGCATGGCCATTCTTGCCGTCAATGCCGGTTCATCGAGCCTGAAGTTTTCCATCCATCCGCTGCTGGAGGGCTTGGTGCAACCCAGCTTGCTCACGGGTTGTATCCAGGGGCTGGAGCCCGGTGGTGCGCCCGAGCTGGACTGGACATTTCAGGGGCAAAAACACAGCCAGCTGTTGCCCACGAGCACCGCCGCGTTCGATCAGGCGCTGAGCAGCCTCGGCGAGTTGCTGACCCATGACGCGTCCATTCCCGATATTCAGGCGATTGCGCACCGTGTCGTGCACGGCGGCTCCGAGTTTTCGGCCAGCGTGGTGGTCACTGACGCGGTGCTGGGCCGGTTGGCGCAACTCAACTCGCTGGCGCCCTTGCACCAGCCGCACAACCTGCAGGGCATTCGGGCCTTTGCCAAGGCATTTCCGACGGTACCGCAAGTCGCGTGTTTTGACACCGCCTTTCATGCCTGCCTGGCCCCGGTGGACTGCAACTTTGCCCTGCCTCCAAGCGTGACCGATCTGGGCGTGCGTCGCTATGGGTTTCACGGCCTGTCGTACCAGTACGTCATGGGCGTCTTGAAGCAGCGCAGTGGTCGGGCCCCTGGCCGTGTGCTGATGGCGCATCTGGGCAACGGGGCGAGTCTGTGCGGCACCCTGGATGGACGCAGTTGCACCACCACCATGGGTTTTTCGGCACTGTACGGCCTGATGATGGGCACCCGCAGCGGCTCGCTGGACGCCGGCGTGCTGCTGTACTTGCTGGAGCGGGGCTGGGACCATGACCGCCTGCAAACCCTGCTTTACAAGCAAAGTGGCCTGCTGGGGGTGTCGGGTATTTCTGCCGACATGCGGCGCTTGCGGGCCGACGGCAGCGCGCAGGCCAAGCGCGCCATTGACATGTTCACCTACCGCGTGGTGCGGGAGGCTGGTGCGCTGGTGGCCTGCCTGGGCGGGCTGGATGTGCTGGCCTTCAGCGGCGGCATTGGCGAGCATGATGCGGTGTTGCGGGCCGAGGTGATTGATCGCCTGGCCTGGATGGGCGTGAAGATCGATATGGCGCGCAACCAGCAAGCCACGGGTGACGAGATCATGGCCATCCACCATCCGGACAGCCGGGTGGAAGTCTGGGTCGTGCCCACCGACGAGGGACGTGTGGCTGCGCAAGAGGCTGCACGGCTGGTGTAGCGGCACAGGTTGGCGTCAATTTTGCTATTAATTTATGCTGTAAATAACAAGACAAAGCGCCGGCTGGTGGCCTAAATCATTTGAATTCTCCCTTTGGGAGGTCTGTTTCGGTTTTGACCCACTTGACCGGATGCTGGTGTAACCCCGGAGCCCGCCGTGTGGCGGGGGTTCGATAATGCCGGCATGCTGCCGACTCTCACCCCGCCTGATCATCCGTCCATCATCCTTGCGACGCTGAACGCCAAGTACATTCACGCCAGCCTGGGTTTGCGCTACCTGCTGGCCAATATGGGGGACCTGAAGCCGCGCACGCTGCTGCGCGAATTTACGATTGCCCGTGAGCCGCAGGCGGTGGTGGACGAGTTGCTGGCCGCCTTGGGCGAGCCCTGTGAAGGGGCCGTGCAGGTCATCGGGTTTGGCGTGTACATCTGGAGCGTCACCCAAACTTGCGAGGTAGTGCGCCTGCTCAAACAGCAGCGCCCGACCTTGAAGCTGGTGCTGGGGGGGCCTGAGGTTAGTCACGAGGTGGACGAGCAAGCCATCGTGCAACTGGCGGACCATGTCATCACGGGTTGGGGCGATGTGAGCTTTCCCAAACTGTGCCGTGCGCTGTTGGTCGGCCCCAGGCCGCTGATGAAGGTCATCGCCGGTGAGCAGCCCCCGCTGGACCAGATTGCCTTGCCCTATGCCGAGTACACCGACGCCGACCTGGCGCACCGCCTGCTGTATGTCGAGGCCTCGCGCGGGTGCCCGTTCAAGTGCGAGTTTTGCCTGAGTTCGCTCGACAAGACCGCCATCGCCTTTGATCTGGACGTTTTTTTGGCGCAAATGCAGGGTCTTTATGAGCGGGGTGCACGCAACTTCAAGTTTGTGGACCGCACGTTCAACCTGAAAATCGACGCCTCGGTGCGCATCCTGCAGTTCTTTCTGGACCGCTTGAGTCCTGACCTGTTCGTGCACTTTGAAGTCATTCCCGACCACCTGCCCGAGCGCCTGAAAGCCATGATTGCGCGGTTTCCGCCCGGCGTGTTGCAGTTCGAGGTGGGCATCCAGAGCTTCAATGTGGAGGTGCAGCAGCGCATCTCCCGCAAGCAGGACAACGCCAAAACCGAGGCCAACCTGGCCTGGCTGGTCACTGAATCCAACGCCCACCTGCACACCGATCTCATCTTTGGCCTGCCCGGCGAGAGTCTGGCGAGTTTTGCACTCGGCTTCGACCGGCTCCACGCGCTCAAGCCGCACGAGATTCAACTGGGTATCTTGAAGCGCCTGCGTGGCACGCCCATTGCCCGACACACCGTGCCGTTCCAGATGGTGTTTGATCCCGCGCCGCCCTACACGGTGCTGCAGACCGGTGCGGTGGATGCGGCGACCCTGCAGCGATTCGTCCGCCTTGCGCGCTACTGGGAGCTGGTCGCCAACTCGGGGCGCTTCAAGCGCACTCTTGACCTGCTGCTGCAAACCCCTGCGCCGCAGGCTGGCCCGCAGGATGCACCGGTTGAGGCCTCGCCTTTCGATGCTTTCTTGAGCTTCTCCGACTGGCTGTGGCAGACCACCGGAAAAACCAGCGGTCTGTCGCCTGAAATGCTGATCGATGCGCTGTTTGATTACCTGAGCACCCGGCTCGGTCTGCCGGTGGCCAGCGTGCAAGATAGCTTGCTGGCCGACTACGTGGCCAGCGGCGCCCGTGCCAACCCGACGGCCCTGAAGGGGCTGCTGCCCCGGCGCGAGTCACCCGCGAGCGCGGCTCATCGCTCCCTGGCAGCACGCCAGGAAATGCACTTGCAGACGCCGTCCTGAGCGGCTGGCCGCCAAGATCAATTGCCCCCATTGCTTCTTTTTGCGCTTCACACCATGACCCCTCTCGAATCCTTTTTCAGCTCTGTTCAATTGCCACCCATGAACGAGGTGGCACAGGCGCTGATTCGTACGCTGGACAACGAGCATGCGTCCATTGCCGAGATTCGCGATCTCATCGCCGGGGACCCGGCGCTAACCGCCAAACTCCTGCGGCTGGCCAACAGCGCCCAGTTTGGCCTGCGCCGTGGCGTGGGTACGCTGGATGAAGCGATTGCCATGGTGGGTATCGCCCGGGTGCGGTGCTTGTCGCTGGCGGCCTGTTTGAACGATTCGCTCCCCAGTCTGCCGGGTCTGGATCGCCAGGCGCTCTGGCGAAACAGCACGGTGTGTGCGGGCTATGCCCAATGGCTGGGTTCCTCCATGGGTATGGATGGCCAGGTCGCCTGGCTTACCGGTTTGATGCTGCGCTTGGGCGAGTTGTTGATGGCGCAAGCTCGACCCGATGTGGTGGCTGACATTGAATGCCAGCCCTGTTTGCCAGGTCAGCGATGGGAGCGCGAAAAACGCCTGCTGGGTTTCACCGAGGGAGAAATTACGGCAGAACTGGCGCGGCGCTGGAACTTCCCCATGCAAATGGTGCAGGCCCTTCAGCGATCAGCCGATCCCGTGATCGAGCAGGCCTTCTCGCGTTTGGGCGCGGTCATTCACCTGGCCGCATGGCTGGCCGACATGCCGGTAGGCGCAGCGGGGGACCCCACCGGCGATGCCCTGAGCAACTTGCCGCTGGAGGTCGTGGACTCCTTGAGGTTTGATCTGCTGAGCCTGCAGGCCAGTTTTCCTGACGCCAGTTCGTTTGTCGAACTCAGCGCCCTCTGAGGGGTTGCCACTCGTTCAGGTGACAACCCGCACCAGCGGCACGCGCCTGTCAGCCAGGCGTTGGGTCACGCCCGTGGCAAAACGCTGAAACACCGGCTCTGTGTTGGAGACATCCAGCGCGGCAAAGCCCGGCTGGCCTCGACGCGGGACTCAAATGCGATATATCGCACATGAATTGGGGTGAAGGTCAAAGGGTGGAAAAGCACGGGATGACAAGTTGTTCATCTCCCGTCCTTTTTCAGGTCAAACCTACCTCGATGATGTCCCAAAAAAAGCCCAACGCTTCGCGGCTTAGGGCCGTTTTCTGTTCGACATTGGGGTCATGTCTATGGTGACCATTCCGGGAATCGGACCCGTGACCCATCCCTTAACTAGGGCGTACTCTGCCGCTGAGCCCAATGGGCAAAATGGAGCGGGAAAAGAGGCTCGAACTCTCGACCTATACCTTGGCAAGGTATCGCTCTACCAACTGAGCTATTCCCGCGTTTTGTGCCAGCCCCCAACAGGCGAAGTACACTGGTTGTTGGCGGAGTGGACGGGACTCGAACCCGCGACCCCC
>CAZBKX010000763.1:0-1861 GCA_964492535.1 uncultured Rhodoferax sp.
GCACAGGGTGGAGCTGCGTTCCCAGCGAGGCAAAAAGCCCTTTGCGCCGCGCTAGCAACCAGCTGGGCCCATTGGTTGGTGCATGGTGGGTGAGCTCCACCTCCGCCAAACGTCCCAGATTGACGGGAAACAGCCCCAGCGAGCGGTTTGCAAACGCGTATAGCCCTATGCGGTGAGCCGCACGCGAAAGCGTTTTCCTGCCAGCGTTGCGCTGGCTCGGTCGGCGTCCACCTCCGTGTGGGCAGTGGCCATAAGGGTCAAGGCTTTGAGCGCTGTGTCGTAGGTCAACTCCAACGCATTTTCGGTGCGGGACATCACGGTCATCGCCAAGCGGAACTGGGGCAAACGGGAGGCGGTGGCCACGAGCGTTCGCCGGTATGGGTGTTGTTGCATTACTCGGGGTCCTGAAAAAAATGTATTTTGCGGTGTCCGAGCTCGGCTGAGGGTGTGGGTTGGGTTGGAGAAACCCTGATGAGGTGGTGCTTGAATGCTATTAAATTAAACATTCTCACCCTTGTGATACGCCGGCTAGCGGCTCAATTGTTCATTTTTTAATGCAAAAACGTGTCAAACACTGCTATGCGGAGAAGGTCACCCAATCAACTTCAGCCCCGGGGGGAGCGACTCGCCCAGCATGCGGCGTTCGGTGGCCTCGTCCAGGTCCACCCGGTGGTGCACCATCTCAAGCCAGACCTGGGGTGCCCGAATCAGGCTCAGCTGGGCCGCCAGGCGCGCGCGCAGCGTGGGATCGATGTCGCGGGCGCGGTCATCGGTGACCCGGGCCAGGTGGGTGGCGGCAAAGGCGGCGGGTTCCAGCTTTTTCCAGTCCAGGGCCAGCAGAGCTCCTAGCCAGGTGGTGGCTACCTCGATGGCCACCACGTCATGCGGGCTGCCATAGAACGGCTGGCGCGCGCCAATGCGGCCCAGGGCCCAAAGGTGCAGGGCATCGCTGCCGGCACTCATCCCGGCACGCGGCTTGGCCAGGGACTGGTGCAGGCGCTTGAGCAGCCAGTCGCCAATCTCGGCCTTGTAGGCGGCGGGAATGCGCTCCAGCGCAGCGCCCAGGCGCAGCATGTCGTCGTCACTGCCTTTGACGGGCGGGGCAGTGTCGGGGGTCACGCCCTGTTCATTGCGCTGCAGGTTGTAGGCAAAGGCCTCCAGCAGTGTCAGTTGCTCGGGCGCGGCCAGGCCACCAGCCACGCGCCGCCATAGCGTCCACCACTCGGCGCCCACTTGTTTGTCGCGGGCATTTTGCACGCCCGCAGGGTATTGGGTCCAGAGTTGTTGCACGCGCCAGGCATCAAGTGCGTCGCCCAGGCCGGGGCGCAGGCAGTAGCCGGCCAGGTTCAACCACACGCGCTCGTGCTCCACCGATCGGCGCCGGGCGCGCTGGCGGGCCCAGAGGGCGTCAAACAACTGGCGCAGCTCGGGCATGGCCCAGCGCTCGCGCTCGCCCAAGCTGTGTTCGAGCTGGGCGCGCAGTTGTTTGACTTCCCTGGCCGCCACCGCCTTTGTACCGGGGCCAAAGATGCGGTCGATGTCGCGAATGGCGTGGGCCAGCCGCGCGTCTGGCCGCTGGTCCGGCTGGCCTTGAGCCTCGGGGGTGTCGGTGTGGCGCAAGTCAAATTCCAGCCGCCAGCGCTGATCGGCATCACTCAGGCTCACGCAGTGCATCTCCAGCGTGCCCACCTCGGTGAGCGAGACAACCAGCTGCACGGGGATGTCCTGGCGGGCGTTGGGCGATGCCGGGGCCGCTTGCAGCACCATGTTGAGGGGTGGCAGGCGCACAAAGTGCTCACCCATCAGGTCTACCAGATCCCCGGCTTGGGGTGAGGGCTGATTCGCCGCGCTGGAGGTGGAT
>CAZBKX010000764.1:0-2806 GCA_964492535.1 uncultured Rhodoferax sp.
ACGAGCCGTTCTCGAACCTCGACGTCGACCTGCGCGAGCGTCTGGCGCACGAGGTGCGTGCCATTCTGAAAGCGGCCAAAACCACCGCGCTTTTTGTCACCCACGACCAGCTGGAGGCCTTCGCCATTGGCGACACCATCGGTGTGATGCACCAGGGACAACTGCACCAGTGGGACGATGCCTATACGCTGTACCACCGCCCTGCCACCCGCTTTGTGGCCGAATTCATAGGCCACGGTGTCTTCACTCCCGCGGTCATTCGCCAAGTGGGGCAGCACGTGGTGGTGCAGACGCCCCTGGGAAATTTGACCGATGTGGCCGAATGCCCCCTGCCCTGCGCATTCTCGGGCGGAACGTGCGATGTGCTGCTGCGCGCCGACGACATCGTGCACGATGACGATGCCGAGGTGAAGGCCGAGATCATCCGCAAGGCGTTTCGAGGCTCCGAGTTTTTGTATACCCTGCGCCTGGACAGCGGCGAGACCGTGATGGCGCATGTGCCCAGCCACCACAACCACAAAATTGGTGAACGCATCGGCATACGCGCCGAGGTCGACCATGTGGTCACCTTCAACCGGGCATGCCCTGCCGGCAACGACCTGATTTGCCGCATGCCCTGCCAGCACATTGCACCACCCCTCAT
This sequence comes from uncultured Rhodoferax sp., assembly GCA_964492535.1. Classification (GTDB taxonomy): domain Bacteria; phylum Pseudomonadota; class Gammaproteobacteria; order Burkholderiales; family Burkholderiaceae_C; genus Rhodoferax. The sequence goes on from CAZBKX010000764.1 coordinate 644, forward strand.
GACGAACATGACAGAACACCCGATGATCGAATCCAAACCAGCGCAGGTGGCCTGAGCATGCTCGACAAAAAACGCTTTGTTGAATCCACCATGTGGCTGCGCCCGTTCACCCGCTGGGCTACGCGTTTTTCCATGAACTCGCCGCCATGGCTGCCTGCCGGAGTGCGCAATGCGCCGCTCAAGCTGTCGGCCCTGATTCTGCGCAGGTATCACAAAGCGATGCGCTGACAGCCGCGCGCCGGCTTCGCGTTGACTCAGGCGGGCAGGACTGTGCCGCGGCACTCCCCAAAACCAATGCGCTTGAAGCCCTCGCGCACGCAGTAACCGCGCAGAATAACGGCATCACCGTCTTCCAGGAAAGTGCGGGCCTCCCCATTGGACAGGGTCAGCGGGCGTGTGCCACCGGCGCTCAGCTCCAGCAAAGAGCCGGCCTGATCCGGCTGCGGGCCCGAGAGCGTCCCGGAACCCAACAAATCACCCGCGCGCAGGTTGCAGCCGTTCACCGTGTGGTGCGCCACCAACTGCGCCACGGTCCAGTAGGCATCGCGGTAGTTGGAGGTGGACAAGCGGTCCCCCGGCTGCCCCGCCGCGCGCATGGCTGCGGTCTGCAGCCACACCTCCAGTTCAATGGAGATCGCGCCCTGGGCCCGGTTGGCGGCAGAGTCCAGATAGGCCATCGGGTGCGGATCGCCCTCAGGCCGGGCAAAAGGCACCCGAAACGGCGCCAGCGCCTCCATCGTCACCACCCAGGGGGCCAAGGTACTGGCAAAGTTCTTGGATAAAAACGGCCCCAGGGGCTGGTATTCCCAGGCCTGAATATCACGCGCGCTCCAGTCGTTGAACAGGCTCAGACCGAACACATGGTCTTCGGCACGGGCTATGGAGATGGGCTCACCCAGCGCATTGGGTCGGGCCATCAGAACACCCAGCTCCAGCTCGTAGTCCAGCCGGCGGCAAGGACCAAACCCGGGACTGTCGGCCTCAGGTGGCTTGGTCTGGCCGCTGGGGCGTCGAAAGTCCTGACCGCTGGGTACGATGCTGGACGCCCGCCCGTGGTGACCAATCGGCACCCACTTGTAGTTGGGCAACAAAGGGTTGTCAGGGCGAAACTGCTTGCCCACTGTGGTGGCGTGGTGGAGGCTGGTGTAGAAGTCGGTGTAGTCCCCAATCTCACACGGCAAGCCCAGCGCGACGTCCGATTGCACATGCAACGCGGCCTGAAAGGCTTCCTGCGCAGGGCTGCCCACACGCAAACCGCTTGATATCGCCTGGCGCAAACTGCGTCGGGCCTCGGGCGCCAGGCGCATGAGGTGGTTCATGTCGCTGCTGTCAACGAGCCCGGCGGCGCGCAGGTCCAGCACCTGGTCACCAATGGCCACGCCGAGGCGCCAGCCTGAATCTGCCTCTGCGCGAAACCGGCCAAAGGGCAGGTTCTGGATGGGGAAGTCCGTCTGTGGCCACCCTGCGGATTCCACCCAACTTTGCAAGGTGGCATCGTGCGTCTCGTCCGGGACCAGGCTCATGCCTTGAATTCCCGCTCATGCAAAAAGGCACCCTGTTTGGGCGCACGTTTGGTCTGCGACCATTCTTCCAGCATCTCCCATTTCACGGCGTCCAGACGCTGGATCAAGGCTTGTTCGTCGGGGTCCGGGCAGGCCAGTTCCAGGCGATGGCCATTGGGGTCAAAAAAGTAAATCGAGTGAAAGGCGCCATGGTCGGTCACGCCCAGTACATCGACGCCGTTGGCCTCCAGGTGCGCACGAAACTCCAGCAGTTCGGCCCGATCCTTCACCTTGAAGGCAATGTGTTGCACCCAGGCTGGGGTATTGGGGTCGCGGCCCATGGGCGGCTGCGTGGGCAGCTCAAAGAAAGCAAGCACATTGCCCTGGCCCGCGTCGAGAAACACATGCATGTAAGGATCAGGCGCTTTGGTGGACGGCACCAGGTCCTCGGCAATGGCCAGCACAAAGTCCATGTTCAGCATTTTTTGGTACCAGAGCACGGTCTCTTTGGCGTCCTTGCAACGGTAAGCCACGTGGTGAATGCGGTCGATTTTCATGACGTGTGCTCCTTTCAGGCTTCAGAGGTTTCCAGGGCACCACGGCGAATCTGGTCGCGCTCCAGTGACTCAAACAAAGCCTTGAAGTTGCCCTCGCCAAAGCC
>CAZBKX010000765.1:0-1626 GCA_964492535.1 uncultured Rhodoferax sp.
CCTCGCCGCGGCCACCGCGGCCCCCCCGGCCTCGGAAATCAACGCCTGGCTGTGCCGGGACCACCACGACCAGGGCAGCCGGACTCCGGGCGGCCCCGCCCCAGGCGGCCCCGCCCCGGGCGGCCCCGCCCCAGGTGCCCCCGCCCCAGGTGCCCCCGACCCGGGTGGCCCCGACGCGGGTGGGTGGGGCACCGCCGGGGGCGGGCTGGGATTGTACACACCACCGTTTATGATGATGATCGAGTGGTTGGCCAGGATGCCGTGGTTGTGCGACATGTCGTACGTGCCGGTCGATACATGCCCCCCTGTGCCGTGCAGCAAACGCCCGACCCATTCGGGAACAGCCGGCGCGACCGGCAGCCCCGGCTGCTGCCCCGGCTGCTGCCCCGGCTCGGGTTGGCCCGGCTCAAGTTGCCCCGGCTGGGGCGGGGCCGGCTGCGGCGGGGCCGGCTGCGGCGGGGCCGGCTGGGGCGGGGCCGGCTGCGGCGGGGCCGGCTGCGGCGGGGCCGGCTGCGGCGGGGCCGGCTGCGGCGGGGCCGGCTGGGGCGGGGCCGGCTGCGATCCGGGCTGGGGGCGCTCGGGGGCCGGCACTCCCGCGGTGGCAAGTCGTTTCAGTTGCTCGGCGGGGGGCAGCCCCCTACTTCCCAGGAACATGAGCGCGCGCTGGTATAGTGTGTGGGGAACAACCGGGACGAGCCGCGCGGGGTCGACCCGCACCCACTCCAGCGCCACAATGTGATTGTAATTGCGCAGCCACCGATCCATGGCCTCGCGTGGTGGGATCCCCCACACGCGAGCATAGGCGGCGCTGAAATTGCGTGCCACGGTGTACACGCGGTCGAGTCCCTGGGCCCCGAGCCCTGCAAGGCCACCGGGTCGCCGTGTGTAACTGGACGCCTGCCCGGCCGCGTCGGCCGACCCGCCGACCTCGAGCGCCCGACACTTACCCGGTGGGGTCCACAACCACGCTTCGGGTTGCCCTGGGAATTGGCTCAGCACGGTCTGGGCCTGCGCCTTCGTCGGCGGCTCGAGCGGAACGTAGAGCAGCACCGTCGCGTCGGCTTCCCGGTCGGTCGCCCCTACGAGATGGGCGGCCGGCGAACCCTGTGGGTCGCCGAGCGCGGTTCGGACCAGCAGTCCAGCCACCAGGACTGGCAGTTTGAGTACGTCGGACAGCCGGATCACCTCACGGTCTTTGTACAACGCCCTCCCGAGCTGGTCCACCCTGGCCCAATCGGCGGGCGCCACGGCATGTGCCGGGGACGCGCGCGGCGACCCATGATTCGGGATACGACATGGACCGTGACACGTGGCTTTCAACGCCGGCGTCGCGCGCCAGTCCGGGCTCTGGCGGCCGCGAAGCCACGAGTAGTTGTTGGTTTTGGCGTTTCGGTTTATACACCATACCACGCCCTGATCGTCCGTACACGAGTCCCCGGGCTGACCGTCATACTGGGAGACGTAGGCTGTGGCAGTGATCCCATGCACTCGTATGTTCATAGAGGTGTTAGCTCTAGGGGGTGTTAGGTCTAGGGGGTGTTAGGTCTAGGGGGGCTGCTCGCTTGGATCGTATGGTCTGGTAAAAAAAAAGGACGAGTTCGTCGTGGTAAAAGGGGGGGGGGGGGG
>CAZBKX010000766.1:0-2112 GCA_964492535.1 uncultured Rhodoferax sp.
CCGGCGGCGATGAACAGGCCTATGTGGTCAATCCCGGTGAACATCAACAACCTTGAAGAAGCGCAGGGGCGGCCTGGGGACTGGTGTGTCTAGCCCGCCAGAAAGTCGCGCATGGCGGCGACGGCCTGGTCGATGCCGGCGGCGTCCACGTCCAGGTGCGTGACAAAGCGCAGCCGGTACAAGCCGGTGGCCAACACGCCCCGTGTGGCCAAAAAAGGAATCAACTCTGCAGAGCGGGCCCGTGCGGCGCCCACCAGGTCCACAAAAAGAATGTTGGTTTGAGGTGCTTCCACCACCAGGCCGGGCAGTGGGCTAAGGCCGTCCGCCAGGCGCAGCGCGAGCGCATGGTCCTGCACCAGCCGCGCCACATGGTGGTCCAGCGCATAGGTGGCTGCGGCCGCCAGCAGGCCTGACTGGCGCATGCCGCCGCCGGCCATCTTGCGAATGCGGTGGGCGCGGGCTATGAAGTCTTGCGTGCCACACAAAACCGAGCCGACCGGCGCGCCCAGCCCCTTGCTGAAGCACACCGACACACTGTCAAAACATTGGGCGATGCGGCGGGCTTGGGTGAGGATGGCATCGGCTGTCAGCGCAGGGCTTTCAAAATGAATAGCTGTCTGTGCTTGATTCACGCCGGCTAGAGGGCTATTTGATGCATTATTGTCAGCCAAGCCCTGGGCTTGTGCCGTGGCCGCGTTGAACAGCCGCGCCCCGTCCAGATGCCGCGCCAAGCCGTGGCGTGCCGCCAAGTCTGTCGCTTGCTGCACGTAGTCAAAGGGCAGCAGTTTGCCGCCCAGCGTGTTCTCCAGGGCCAGCAGGCGGGTGCGAGCGAAGTGCGCGTCATCGGGTTTGATGGCGGCGTCGATGTCGGCCAGCAGCAGGCTGCCATCAGGCTGGTGGTTCAGGGGTTGCGGCTGCACGCTGCCCAGCACAGCCGCGCCGCCGCCTTCCCAGCGGTAGCAGTGCGCCATTTGCCCCACGATGTACTCATCACCGCGCTGACAGTGGGCCAACAGGGCGCACAGGTTGCTTTGGGTGCCGGTGGGCACAAACAAGGCGGCCTCAAACCCCAGCAGATTGGCCAGCTTGTCTTGCAAGGTGTTGACGCTGGGGTCGTCGGCAAATACGTCGTCGCCTAAAGGCGCGGCCAGCATCGCCTCGCGCATGGCGGGTGTGGGTTGGGTGACGGTGTCACTGCGCAAATCGACCCGTGGTGAGGACGTTTTATGCATTATTTGGTTCCCTGGCCGGCGTTTTAATTGGGTTCTTGTGATTTTTTATGTAGCAGATCTGCCCCACGAGGGAGCAGCCAACACCATTGATCAGTCGGGGACAGAGCTTGTGCACTACGTGTCACTGCGGTCTGTCCCACGAGGATTTAAAAAGTTCTTCAGCATCGCGTGGCCATGTTCGGTGAGGATGCTTTCGGGGTGAAATTGCACACCTTCGATGTCCAGCGTGGTGTGTTTCACCCCCATGATCTCACCGTCCCCGGTCCAGGCCGTGACTTTCAGGCAGGGCGGGCAAGTTGCGCGCTCGATGGAAAGCGAGTGGTAGCGGTTGACGGTGAACTGCTGGGGCAGGCCGGCAAACACACCTGTCTGAGTGGTGGTGATGATGCTGGTTTTCCCGTGCATCAGTTGCTGCGCGCGGATGATCTTGCCGCCAAAGGCAGCGCCAATCGCCTGGTGCCCCAGGCACACGCCCAGAATGGGCAGTCTGCCCGCAAAGTGCTGAATGGCCGACACTGAGATCCCGGCTTCTGCAGGCGAGCAAGGTCCGGGCGAGATCATCAGCCGGTCCAGTTGGCCTGCGCCTAAGCGGGCGTCAATTTCGTCCAGGGTGATTTCGTCGTTGCGAAACACGTCTACCTCGGCCCCCAGTTCACCCAGGTACTGGACGATATTGAAGGTGAACGAGTCGTAGTTGTCGATCATCAAGAGTTTCATGGCGTCTTTCCGGTGAATCATTCAGTGGGCGCGAACAGGACAACTTGGTTGCGTCCCGCGGTTTTGGCTTGGTACATTGCGGCGTCGGCCTGGCGCATGAGCGTCAACTCATCGCTGGCGTGGTCCGGGTAAACGGCAATCCCCAGGCTCGACGAAATGCTGA
>CAZBKX010000767.1:0-3252 GCA_964492535.1 uncultured Rhodoferax sp.
TGTAGCCGACGCCACGCACGGTCTGGATCACCGCCGGGCCCAGCTTGCGGCGTAAGTGGTGGATGTGCACCTCAATGGCGTTGCTGTCGACCTCATAGCCCCAACTGTAGAGCTGCTGTTCCAGTTGTTCACGTGACAGGACGCGCCCGACTCCCAGCATCAGGGCATGCAGCAGATCGAATTCGCGGGTGGAGAGCGCTACCTCAGCGCCTTCCAGGTACACCAGGCGCGCCGCCGGGTCCAGTGTCACGCCGCCGCACTGCAGGTTGGATAGCACCTTGCCATGCGCGCGGCGCACCAAGGAGCGCAGGCGCGCGCCCAGTTCATGCAAATCAACGGGTTTGACCACGTAGTCGTCAGCCCCCAGGTCCAGGCCGCGAATACGGTCGGGCACTGCATCGCGGGCAGTCAGTATCAACACGGGCGTGGCAATTTTGCGGGTGCGCAGGGCTTGCAGCACCTCCAGTCCGTCTTTCAGGGGCAATCCGAGATCCAGCACGGCAGCCTGATAGTCACCTGCAGTCAACTCCCGCTCGGCGGCTACGCCATCGCGCACCCAGTCCACCAGAAACCCTTGCTGGCGCAGGCCTGCGCGCAGCCCGTCGCCCAACAGGGTGTCGTCTTCAGCCGGCAAAATTCGCATTCAGGTGCTCCAGGTGGTGGTGTCTTTCATCATGCCCCCATTGGGCGCCTGCTGCTTCCACTCCCAGATCCAGTACGCCAGCACGCTCAGCAGGAGCAGTGCCGCCAGCCACAGGTGGTTGCGCTTGGCCAGATCGGGCCCCGGTCCTGACAGGCGGCCCGTGAGCATGGGCAAGGCGACATTCTTCTTGCGCAACACACTCAGGCCGGCAATCAGCGCCAGATGAGCCAGAACCACGGCCAGGGTGGTGTTGCCCACCAGTTCATGGACCTCCTCCATCCAGTCGCCGCCCAAAAAATCCCCCCAATCATTGACCGTGGCGTAGCCCGACAGCGTGAGGGGGATGACCAGTACCAGCAGGGCCACCACGGCCAAACCCATGCCCAGGTTTTGGCCCTGCTGCCAGTTGATGCCAGTGAATGATCCGTTGCGCACAGCGTCACGCAATGACCTCAACCATTGCGGGCCTGCCTTGAGTTTGCGCAGCATCAGCGACAGCCGGGCGTGGCCCGGCCCCACCAAGCCGTAAAACACCCGAAACACCAGCAACCCGGCCAGGGTATAGCCCAGCGTGACATGTATCAGGCGCCAGGTCTCGAAGTCGGCCGTCAGGTACGCACCCGCAAAACACAGGGCAAAAAGCCAGTGAAAGGCGCGGATGGGCGCATCCACCACACGGCGGGTGGGGGGCGTGGGCGAGCTGCTGGAGCCCGGTTTGGAGGTCGTGGAGGGGTTGGCATGCATGGTGTGAGTCCTGTCTTTTTAGTCTGATCAGTCACGGCGCTGGCGCGGATCCAGCTCGGCCGGAAGTTGGAGGCTGGAGTCACCCAACTCGCCTTGCTCGGAGCGGGTGTGGCCGCCCAATTGTTCTGTGGGGCTTTGCGCCCAGACGGCGTTGGCAAGCAGCGCCAAACCCAGGGCGCCAGCACCTGTGATTGAAAAAAATAAACGCATAGCGGCCTGCATGGAGGCTTATGGTAGGTAGCCCGGATTAAGGGATTCTTAAGAGCCAAGCGGGGTTATTTCAAGCCCTGAAGGGCTTGTGGTTGATTGCCTACCCCGGTGCCCCCTGCCATACCGGTTCATCAGCGCGTTGCAATCCAATGTCGATCATTGAGTGCTTGTGGGCATTGCCGCGCCAAGGGTAAACACTTGACAGATCTCAATTGCGCGAAAGAAGTTAACGGTATAAACTGTTTACACCGTTACCAAGGACTCTCATGCTTACCAATGCAATCAACTGGCGTGTCACCGCCGCGTTCATCATCAGAATGTACGAGCGCGTGACCGCACATCATTCACTTCATCAGCCCGAGCACATTGGTGCATTCGCCGGGTCGTATCTGGCCCACGGTGACTGGAACCGAAAATAGCATGCTGGCGGTGCTGCCCTGCTTGGCGTGATCGCAGCCTTACAGCCCCCGCACTACCGCCATCGCCTCCTCCACCCGCTCCACGGCGTGGATGGTCAGTCCTTCGAAGTCTTTGTGGTTCATATTTTTGGGCGCATTGGCCTTGGGTACCACCGCTACGCTGAAGCCCAGCTTGGCGGCTTCTTTCAGGCGCTCTTGCCCGCGCGGCGCCGGGCGAACTTCACCGGCCAACCCCACTTCACCGAAAGCAAAAAAGCCCTTGGGCAGCGGCTTGCCGCGCAAACTGGAGGTAATGGCGAGCAGCACGGCCAAGTCGGCCGCCGGCTCGCTGATGCGCACGCCGCCCACCGCATTCACAAACACATCCTGGTCCATGCAGGCCACGCCAGCGTGGCGGTGCAGCACGGCCAGCAGCATAGCCAGGCGGTCTTTGTCCAGGCCCACGCTCAGGCGTCGGGGTGACGGGCCGCCGGTGTCCACCAGCGCCTGAATCTCCACCAGCATCGGGCGGGTGCCCTCCAGCGTCACCATCACGCAACTGCCGGGCACGGGCTCGGGGTGTTGGCTCAAAAAGATCGCGCTGGGGTTGCTCACGCCTTTGAGGCCTTTTTCGGTCATGGCAAACACGCCAATCTCGTTCACCGCGCCAAAGCGGTTCTTGATGGCGCGCACCAACCGGAACTGGCTGTGCGTGTCGCCTTCAAAGTACAGCACCGTGTCCACCATGTGCTCCAGTACGCGCGGCCCGGCCAGTGCGCCTTCTTTGGTGACATGGCCCACCAGCACAATGCACACGCCGCTGGCCTTGGCCGCGCGGGTCAGGTGCGCGGCGCATTCGCGCACCTGCGCCACCGACCCCGGTGCGCTGGTGAGTTGCTCGGAATACACGGTTTGAATCGAGTCGATGACCGCAATGTCGGGTTTGGTGGCGTCCAGCGTGGCCAGAATTTTCTCCAGCTGAATCTCGGCCAGCACCTTGACCTGTGAGTTGTCCAGCCCCAGGCGGCGCGCGCGCAGCGCCACTTGCGCGCCGCTTTCCTCGCCCGTCACATACAAGGTGTTTTGGCCAGTGCGCTGCAGTGAGTCCAGCGCCTGCAGCAAGAGCGTGGACTTGCCGATGCCGGGGTCGCCGCCAATCAGCACCACGCCGCCTTCGACCATGCCGCCGCCCAGCACCCGGTCGAGCTCCTCGTGGCCGGTGGGGGTGCGGGCCATGTCCACCGCGTCAATGTCGCC
>CAZBKX010000768.1:0-3256 GCA_964492535.1 uncultured Rhodoferax sp.
CGATAGAGGTCAGATGAGCAATTTGAGCACAAAGCTTGATTTTTCGCGATATCCAGACTGATCCCGCACGATATAACCAAACCCGTTGCAGGCGGGAGGGGGGCGGGCATGGCGCCATCCCAAACATATCTGGGAGAACCACATTGGATAGTGCAAGTACACCGGCCCGGGCTGACGTTGATCCGTTGCGTCTTGGGCCACAGGTGGCGCAAGACCTCGTCTGCCCCCGCGACGCCCATGCGCCACTGGCACGCAGCAAGGGGCAACTCATCTGCACCCACCCGGGCTGCGGGCTGCGCTTTCCGATTGTGGATGGCATCCCCGTGCTGATTGACGAGAGCCGCAGCATCTTCGAGCTAAACGACTTTGTGACCGACAAGCCCACAACGCTGGACCTGCGCGACGAAGCGCAGCGTCTTCCCACCCTCAAGGCCCGCCTGAAGGCGCGCGTGGCATCCATCATTCCCAGCCTGTCGCTGGGCACCTCGGACTTCACGGCGGCAGCGGCCCTGATGGAGGTGGAGCGCAGCTGCCCGAACCCCCGGGTACTGGTGATCGGCGCGGGAGACGTCCAGTTCGCCTCTCAACCGGGTACGACCCTCATCTACTCCGACGTGGCCAGGGGCCCCCTGATCCATGTCATTGCCGACGCCCACGACCTCCCTTTTGCGGACGCCAGCTTTGACGCCGTGTTGGCGATTGCCGTGCTGCAGTACCTGCCGGACCCGGCACGCGCCATGATGCAGACCCATCGCATCCTCAAGCCCGGTGGCCTGGCCTACGTGGTGGCACCCATGATTCAGCAGAACACCTTGGGGCCTCACGACTACTTTTTGTACACCCACGCCGGCCTGCGCCGGGTCATGCGCTGCTTCACGGAGGTGCGCAGCGGCGTGGCCAACGGCCCGGCCATGGCCTTGAGCTGGACGATAGAGGCCTTCATGACGAGCATGTCAGAGACGCGCTGGGTGCGCAGCCTGTTGAGCAACCTGACCCGCCTGGTGATCTGGCCCCTGAAATACCTTGACCGCGGTCTGTCACGCAAGCGCGGCGCCTACGACTGCGCCTCGGCCTTGTATTTCTTTGGCCGCCGCGCCGAATTTCCGGTGAGCGACCGGGACATCAGCAGGGGTTACCGCGGCCTGAAGTGGGGCGCCTGAATGACCAGCATCGTGAAGCTGGCAGCCTTGCGCACCTTGCGGGCCGTGGGCTTGCTGGCCTTGTGCCGTCGGCTGACACGCCACCGCCTTCGGGTGCTGGCCTATCACGGGTTCGAGCTGGCTGATGAGGCCGCCTTCCGCCCCGCCATGTACATGAAGCGCGAGACTTTCAAGCGCCGCCTGCAGCTGATCGAACGCCTGGGCTTTCACGTCGTGACGCTGGATGCCGCCGTCGAACAAATGCAGCGCGGCCAGCTGGAGCCCGATCAACTCGTGATCACCTGCGATGATGGCTGGGCGAGTTTTGCGCTGCTGGCGCAGCCCGAACTCCAGCGCCACGGGTTTCCTTCCACCCTGTACGTTACCAGCTACTACGTGCAGCATGCGTCCCCGGTATTCACCATGGCGGTGCAATACATGTTCTGGAAATCCTCACGTGAGGTGCTTGATTTTCAGGGGGTGCCGTGGGCGCAGGGCGGCACCGTCTTGCGGGGGGATGCTGCGGCACTGGAGCAGGTCATGTGGCAGGCCATCTTGCATGGCGAGCAGCATTGCGATCAGCCCCAGCGTGATGCGCTGTGCGCCGATCTCGGGCGCAGGCTGGGTGTGCCCTACAAGGATATCGTCACCAGCCGGCACTTTCATCTGATGACGCCGCAGGAACTGCGCCACGCCCAAACCGCCAACGTTGCCATTGAACTGCACACCCATCGCCACCGCTTCTCCCGTGACAATGAGGCCGCCTGCAGGCAGGAGATCGAGGACAACCGCCTGGCGCTGCATGAATGGATTGGTCGCCGGCCAGATCATTTCTGTTACCCCAGCGGCGACTGGGGGCCCAGCCAAGTGCCCTGGCTGGAGGCAATGGGCGTGAAAAGCGCCACCACCTGTGACCCGGGCCTGAACAGCAACCGCTCGTCGCCCCACGCCCTCCAACGCATTCTGGACAGCGAAGACATGCATGAGCTTGAGTTTGAAGCGGCGCTAAGCGGATTCAATGACCTGCTGAGAAGACTGCGCTCCCGTGGGTGGGTCTGGCCGATGCCAGCCAACCACGCACCACTCAGGGCTGAAAAACCTGCGCCTCAAGCTTGAGCGAACGTATTTTTTCAGCAGCCGCCTCGGCCTGTGCCAGCGTGTCAAACGGCCCAGCCCGCAAGCGGGTGCGTTTGCCTTGGCCCGTGCCAATCTCCTGCGTTGTCGGGCTCAGTCCCGCTTCTTGCAAGGTCGCCTGCGCCCTGCGCGCATTGGCCTCCTTGGCAAACAAACCCACATTAATGAAATACGGCGTGAGGACTTTGGGTTCTGCAAACGCCGGACCGGTGCGCCTGGGCCGCACGACGGCAACTGGCAGGGGCTGCTGCTGCTGCTGCGGCGACGGTGCCACAAGCGGCGTGGATGCTGGAGCGGCCAGCACCGGCAAGGCAGCTATGGGCACGGGGGCAGGCTCGACCGGCAGGGGTGTTGAGGCTGCCGCAGCCGCAGCAAAGGGCGTTGGCTCCGAAGCGGACGAGGCCACGGGAGCCGCCACAGAGGCAACCGCCAGCGCAGGCTGGGAGGCAAGGTCGATCACGGGACCGGTCTCTGCAATGCGTTCAAGTGTCTGGCCGGTGCGAACGCGGGCCAACAGACCATCCTGCGGCACGGCCAGGTAAAAGCCCAGCGCGCCGCCCAACAAAATCAAATTAACCCCACCCAGCCCGATCAGTCGTTGACGGGAACTGGCCTGAGCTGCCAACAGGTCGCAGGCTTGCACCAAGGTGTTGCTGCCGGTGATGGCGCGCGTCATGCGCTTGCGCAAGTCTGAGCGCAAGACAGCGTTACCCACCACGCCGGGCACCACGAAACTCAACACACCCCATGCCACCAGCAACGTCGTTTCTGTCGCGTCCGACAGTTGAAGCACCAGCCGCCCAATGCCAAACACTAACAGCGGCACAAACAACATGATGCCAACATAGGCCAGCGCGGCCACCCACAGGCTTCTGAACGCCATCCAGTTCAGGGTGTAGAGACAAGCCGCCCAATTCCAACTCAAATGGGCGCGTCCCGCCTGCTCAAACCGGGCGAGCAGGGGCAGGTAATAGTCGGCACTG
>CAZBKX010000769.1:0-1577 GCA_964492535.1 uncultured Rhodoferax sp.
GGCGGAACCATGGTGGAAAGTGGACCCACAATAGCCGTTTTCTCCCAACTGGCCCACCCCTACACCCGCGGGCTATTCAGTGCACGCCCCCAGCTGGGCTCGACCCGGGGAGCGCGGCTGAGCACGATCGCCGGCAGCGTACCGGAGTTGGTTGACCTGCCGCCCGGTTGCGCCTTCTTTGACCGCTGCGCCATGGCTATTCCCAACTGTGCCCGCACCCGCCCCGGGTCGACCGAACTGGGCGATGGTCATCAGGCAAGCTGCCTGCGTTTGGATGAGGTAACAACGTTGTGAACGAGCCCTTGCTGCACCTTGACCACGTCACCAGAACCTACACACTGGCGCGCGAACGCCCATGGGGCCCCGCACCGCATGTGCGGGCGGTACGCGGAATCAGCCTGCGCATGGCCGGCGGCAAAAACCTGGGTGTGGTGGGCGAATCAGGATCGGGGAAATCGACTCTGGCGCGTCTGGTCATGGCGCTGGAGCCGCCAACCACCGGCGCCGTGCACATCCTGGGCCAAACGCTTGCCAGCCTGACCCCTGCCGCCCTGCGCGCAGCACGGCGTGACTTCCAGATGGTGTTCCAGGACCCCTATGGCTCACTGGATCCCCGCCAGACGGTAGAGCGCATCGTGACTGAGCCGCTCGCCGTGCTGGGCAAAACTGCGGCGCTTGACATGCGTGAGCAGGCGCGAGAGGTGCTCACCTCCGTCGGTCTGCGCAGCAATGACCTTGACAAGTACCCGCATGAATTTTCGGTCGGGCAACGCCAGCGAGTGGCCAACGCCCGCGCCCTGATCACCCGGCCGCGGCTGATAGTGGCGGATGAGCCCGTGAGCGCGCTGGATGTCTCCGTGCAGGCCCAGGTCCTGAACCTGATGCAAGACCTGTCCCAGCAGTACGGTGTGACCTACCTGCTCATCAGCCACGACCTGGCCGTGGTGGACCACCTGTGTGAGGAAGTCGCTGTCATTTACCAGGGGCGCATTGTGGAGCAAGGAAAGTCCGAAACCCTGTTTCGCAATGCAGCCCACCCCTACACCCGCGCCTTGATTGAGGCTGTGCCCCGCCTGGTGCCCAGCACCATGCCGGGGCAGCGGCGGCGTACCACCGTGATCACGCCCCGCCAGCACCCTGCGACTGCCTGTCCTTATGCGTCACGCTGTCCACATGCTCAGACCCTGTGTGACGAACAACGGCCTGAGCTGAGCACCGTGACAGCAGGCCACCTGGTGGCTTGCCATTTTGGAATCGACGGCATGCCCCGTTTGTGACCCAAAAGCAATGGTATGGTTCGTCTGGTTGCGTCCCAAAACCCATTTCGTTCAAGGCCCGTTTTTTTGACAGGAGAAGTCCCCATGGTCAATCGTCGTCGTCTACTCTCCACTGCGGCCTCCGGCGCCGCATTGGCATCCCTGCCGCTGGCTGCTCTGGCTCAAGCCAAAAAAGACAGCGTGGTGCTGGCCATGACGCTGGAGCCAACAGGACTAGACCCCACGGCAGTGGCGGCTTCTGCCATTGCCGAGATCGTGCACTACAACATCTTCGAGACGCTGACCAAGATCAACAGCGAC
>CAZBKX010000770.1:0-2081 GCA_964492535.1 uncultured Rhodoferax sp.
AATTTCCCCGAACGCAAACCGATATTGGGATACTATCGCGAAGGCGACCCAGAAATTGCCGACTGGCATATTAACTGGGCGCTCTCTCATGGCATTAACTTCTATATTTACGACTGGTATTGGTCTAAAGGCGAGCGGCAGTTGGAACATGGTCTTCATGACGCATTCCTGAAGAGCCGATATAATACAAAAATGAACTTCTGCCTGCTGTGGGCAAATCACAATCCTAAAGGAACCTCTTCAGAGCAAGACATGCTCGATGTCACCCAATATTGGATCGATAATTACTTCAAGTTGCCGAACTATCTAAAAATCGGCGGCAAGAACGTAATGGTGATCTTCTCGACCTATCGATTTACAGAGGACATGGGATCGGATGCCGTAAAAGCATCGTATGATAAGATGCGTAAGATGTGCGAGGATGCAGGTGTTGGCGGATTATATATCGTCGCTTGCACATATCCCGACCCCAACAATATTAAACGGCTAATGAATGAAGGCTACGATGCATTAACAGGCTATAACTATCCGCCTGCGGGCAATAAAGGACAACAATATGCGCCATACGAGTGGATGGTGGACGGCTATAAGGACTACTGGAACCAAATCGCTGACGCCTCTTCTGTTCCATACATACCAGTCTGCGAACCGGGATGGGATTCGCGCCCGTGGCATGGCTATAAAGCATACGTTCGGACGGGTAAATCACCATATCTTTGGGAGAAGATGCTCTCTAACGCCAAAGAATTTGTAGACGCGCCTAAACACAAGCAGGATGGCGATAAAAAGCTGGTTTTCCTGGAAGCGTGGAACGAGTTCGGCGAAGGAGACTACATCGAGCCTCATGCACAATTCGGATTTGACTATCTTGAGGCAATCCGCGATGTATTTGCACCTGACAGCAAGAAGCCTGAAATCATCGTGCCCAAAGATATTGGTATGGGTCCTTATGAACTAAAAAAGACCGAAATAAAAACATCTTGGGACTTTAGCAATGCAGACGACAGGCGCTGGAATATCGGTAACATGACGAACCTTTCTTACAAGAATAACGCGATGTACGCTGAAGCAATGAACAACGACCCCATATTTTACGGTCCGGGTACCCGCATCGACGCGAACAAGATGAAGACTATAGAAATCAAGATGCGTATGGACAAGGGCGATGAGGCTGATATATTTTTCACAAGGGCAAATGTGCCGATGTGCCAAGAGAGAATGATGCAATTCCAAGTGAATCCTGATAACGAGTTCCATGTGTACACTTTGGATATGTCACAACATCCTCGTTGGGCGGGAATAGTCGGTCAACTAAGGCTAGACCCCAATGACGTAGCTGGATCGAAAGTGGAGGTTGCATACATCAAGGTGAAATAATCTCCCTCTCCTGGGGGAGAGGGCCGGGGTGAGGGCGCTTTTTTATACTATTTGATGAGTACCACGTCATGCTGAACTTGATTCAGCATCTATGTTGATTAACACATACTCAGAAACGAGATCAGTGTGACGTTATAATCACTCGTCCTTCACCGCAATTGATGGCCTTCTCCCCGATGATGCGAAGTAGATATGAATCCCCTTACCGGCAAGCAGCGATCCCACGATTGTCATAATAAGAAGCAAACCCAGCCGTATCAACAATTGTAATGCTGATGTTCCTAAAAGCGTCGCAGGCGGTGCAGCAGTCCCTTTTTGCGCCGCCATTTGAAGCCCTGCTGATGGCGTCGTAAACCAATCGTAAGCAATATGGAATACAAATGCGAGGAGACCCACCCCTCCGAGAAAAACTAATATTCCAAGTATTCGAGCAACAATATCGTCTCTTCGCATTTATTCCCCCAATAAGATCGAGCAGCCCTACTTATGTAATTTTTGGTAGTCTATTTATTATACCCTATCCCCTATTAATCCTTCTGCAAGTATTTTCTTCTTGCGTGTGAACAGGCGCTATGGTATAATTTTCACGGTCGGCGGGGCGTGGCTCAGCTTGGTAGAGCGCTCGGTTCGGGACTGAGAGGTCGGAGGTTCAAATCCTCTCGCCCCGACCATCACCACTCAACCAGCCCTCCTGGGGAAATCTG
>CAZBKX010000771.1:0-7122 GCA_964492535.1 uncultured Rhodoferax sp.
TTGATTGGCAAGCAATACGACTTTCATCCGATCGCCAATTTTTCGATCACGCTCCATCCTGTGGGCTGATTTGAGGGAGGATCGTTGGGTGGGACTGAGGAAATCTTGCATCCTCACATTCTCGCTCTTGGGATGAATCAACATCCAGCCTCTTGGCTGCATTTTGAATCGCGATTGCTATATCTGGCGCTCGATGTGCTCAAAAAGACTGGCCGGGAGATGATGAATGGCTGCACACGGGTTGCCACCACCGGCATGAGTGCGCTGGCGGTCGCCCAGACCGTGGCGCGCGCGACAGGCAATCAAATCAAAGTGATGGAGATGCTCACAGGCGTTAACAGTTCGATTGAAAATCTGTTGGCCGAGTCAGGGCGCCAATTGAACAACCATGTAGACAAAACCACCCAGTTCGCTCAAAACCCGATGTTGGGGTTGGAGAAATTGAAAGAGATGTTTGATCAGACCTTCAAAGCCATGGACGCCATGGATAACTTTCGGACCAAATCAATTGAGGTGATGGGACAGAACAACCTCATCATGAAAGAGCAACTGGCGCGGGCCGACCAGTACATTGACCGCACCCGCCAGCAACAAGCGCGTGAGGCCAGTCAAGCGGCCACGCGTGGACCTGTGGCACTTTAATTTTTGTTTTTTTAACCCGTTATCAGGAGATTTCGATGGCTTCTCAGTATGTCATGCAGCGCGACACCCAAGGGTGGCGCACCCAGGTCTGGATTTCTTTCGGCCTGGCCTTGAGCGCCAGTGCAGTGGGTGTGCTGCGGCTACCAGGTCAGGAGCTTGACCGCGCTTTTTTGGCGATTGGCTTCTTCTTTTGCCTCTTCTCCTCTTTTGCTGTGGCCAAGACCATCCGCGACAACCGGGACGGTCAGGTTGACACGGCTTCGTGGGTCATGACGGTGTGGATCGCCTTTGCAGCGGCCATTTGCCTGACGGCCTGGGGCTTGTGGCGCATGAACATCGAGCCCTGGCAAAAGGGCTTTGTGGTCGTCAGCTGGCTGTTTCTGGTCAGCAGCGCTTTCACGGTGGCCAAGACTCTGCGCGACAAGCACGAGGCTGATTTGATGGAGCGCGCTAGCGCAGCCGACCCAGCCACCCGCCCTGCAACGCTTTAGGTCCGACGGCTGGACTTGGCTGACAGGAAGTTGTGCTGTTGGACCAGTGACTCGCCTGCAAGCTGGGTGAGCCGTGATTCCCGCAGGTGCAGTTCAGCCTGGATCATGTCAATCTGATCATGCAGCAAGTCAAGGCCCGGTTTGCTCCCATCGATCACCAGCGTTGAGCGGTCTTTTTGCGGGATTTTCAGGCAGCTGTGAATCGTATCCGGCACATAGCGGCGAATGCACTCCCTGAGGTAGAGGTGATCATCGCTTGAAAAGCCTTCGCCTGCTGGCGTGCTGCCCATCAAGTGCACGCAGCGTGTGATGGACTCCTTGAGCTGGACGAGTCGGTCCAGCGTCTCTTGAGGCGATTGCGCGGCGATCTTCTCCATGGCGCTGTCCAAGTGCTCAATGTCACTGGCGTCTACGAGTTGGCTCATTTCCCAAGGTTCTGTTCCGATCTGTCTGCGCCGATGCCTTGCGTCTACAAAGGCCCAGGCTCCCAAGCCCGCCAGCGCCAGCGCGCTGATCGCCAAAGTCGGCAGGGATTTTTGTATGAGGCCCAGCAGCAGGCCGGTTCCGGCCACTGCAGCGCCAATGGCTTGCAAGATCAGCGCCGCTCTGGGCTGATCACGTTGCTCAGCACCACGACGTGGGGTATCCAGGCGCGCGGCAAGTGGTGTGCCCAGCAGGTGCCTGGCCCGGGCCATCTTGATGCGCGCAACCACAGCGGGTGCGGCAGGCACATCGCGGGGTGAGCGCGTCGCGGCCGTGCGGCTGTTCACAGGACCTTTGGTCACAATGTACTTTTTGTTGCCTTTTAGATCGTTCATCGTGCGTGGAGGGTAGTGGGGTACTTTGCCATGTGAGGAATCGGTTGAATAATAGTCGACCCGTGACAACAACATGAAGTGCGTGTTGCAGGGTTTTTTGGCTATTTTCATCAGCAGGAGAGAACTTATGGCATCCGGAAAAATTCTTGTAGCCCAAGGCGGTGGACCCACCGCTGTCATCAATCAATCGCTGGTGGGCGTGGCGCTGGAGGCGCGGCGCTTTACGCAGGTGGAGCATATTTACGGCGCACGCCATGGCGTGCGCGGCATCGTGAACGAAGACTTTGTGGACCTCACCCAGGAGACCAGCCACAACCTGGAGTTGGTGGCCAACACGCCGTCCAGCGCGCTGGGTTCGACCCGTGACAAACCTGATCTGGCGTACTGCCAGGAAATCTTCAAGGTCTTGCGGGCGCATGAGATTGAGCATTTTTTCTACATCGGTGGCAACGACTCGAGCGATACGGTGCGCATCGTGAGCCAGGAGGCCCATACAGCGGGTTATCCGCTGCGCTGCATCCACATTCCCAAAACCATTGACAACGACCTGGTGGGGAATGACCACACCCCGGGTTTTCCGTCCGCCGCCCGGTTTGTGGCGCAGGCTTTTGCCGGAGCCAACCTGGACAACGCCGCGCTGCCTGGCGTCTATGTGGGTGTGGTCATGGGCCGACACGCCGGCTTTTTGACGGCGGCATCGGCCCTGGGCAAGAAGTTTCCGGACGATGGCCCGCACCTGATCTACCTGCCCGAGCGCACCTTTGTGCTGGAGAAATTCTTGGCCGATGTGAAGGCCACCTACGAGCGCCATGGCCGCTGCGTCATTGCCGTGTCCGAAGGCATCCACGATGCATCGGGCGCGCCCATCGCCGCTCTGCTGGCCAAGGACATGGAGCATGACGCGCATGGCAACGTGCAGCTCTCGGGCAATGGCGCACTGGCTGACTTGTTGTGCGAGGAGATCAAGTCCAAGCTCAAGATCAAGCGGGTGCGGGGTGACACGTTTGGCTACCTGCAACGCTCCTTCATTGGCTGCGTGTCAGATGTGGACCAGCGCGAGGCGCGTGAGGTGGGTGAAAAAGCGGTCCAGTTCGCCATGTGGGGCTCGCGTGACGGCTCGGTGGCCATCAAGCGCACGGGCTTTTATTCAGTGGACTACGAACTGCTGGCGCTGGATGCCGTGGCTGGCAAAACCCGCACGATGGAAGACGAATTCATCACCGCCAACGGCACCGATGTGACCGACGCCTTTCGCCTGTACCTGCGCCCCTTGCTGGGCTCGGGTATGCCGGATGCGTTCAGGCTGCGGCACCACCCGGTAGTGAAGGTCTTGAATCGGGGGTGACAGACACCGCCCGGACAAGTTTGCGTGCTGACGCGCATGAGGCAGAGCGCACTGGCACTGCTCACTGTGGTGCCAGTTTGTCCTGTGTCTTGGTGTCGAAATCGCTGGCGTCATGACGCTCATGCAATTGCTTGGCGGGGTCACCAAAGGTGCGGTTGACCATGCGTCCGCGCTGGGCGGCCGGGCGTTGGGCAATCTGGGTCGTCCAGCGCAACACGTTTTTATAGTTCTGCACTTGCAGGAACTCACCGGCCTCATACAACTGGCCCATGGCCAGCGTGCCGTACCAGGGCCAGACGGCCATGTCGGCAATGGTGTAGTCATCGCCGGCCAAGTACATGCTTTGCGCCAGCCGTTGGTCCAGCACATCCATCTGTCGCTTGACTTCCATGGCGTATCGATCGATCGGGTATTCGATCTTGGTCGGCGCGTAGGCGTAAAAATGACCAAAGCCGCCCCCCAGAAAGGGCGCGCTGCCCATTTGCCAGAACAGCCACGACAGGCACTCAGCCCGCTTGGCGGCGTCGGTTGGAAGAAAGGCGCCAAACTTCTCGGCCAGATGAATCAGGATGGCACCCGACTCAAACACCCTGATCGGGGTTACGCCGCTGCGGTCCATCAGCGCGGGGATTTTGGAATTGGGGTTCACTAAGACGAAGCCGCTGCCAAACTGGTCGCCTTCGTTGATGCGGATCAGCCAGGCGTCATACTCCGCGCCGGTGTGTCCTGCCGCCAGCAACTCCTCCAGCATCACCGTCACCTTCACGCCGTTGGGTGTGCCCAGCGAGTAAAGCTGCAGCGGGTGGCGTCCGATGGGGAGCTCCTTGTTGTGCGTCGCGCCCGCCACCGGGCGATTGATGTTGGCAAAGCGCCCGCCGTTTTCCTTGTTGGGGAACCAGATTTTGGGCGGTGTGTAAGAGGATGAGTCGTCCATGGGCAGGCTGAGTGGTGTGGGTAAAGGGGGTGTGGTCAGGGTGACAGCCGCATCGTACGGCATCACCGTCAGCGCGCAACCATCCCAGCCCGTCGTCAGTCAAACAAGCTCTCAAAACCCGCCATCGGCTCAAATCGCTTGTTCCGGTAGACCAGCCGGGTCGGCCCCAACATGGCCGGCGCCTGGACTGAATGACGCTCGTCACCGGGGTAACAAATCACCCGGTGCCCTTCGTCATCAAAGGGCTCGGGCGCAATCAGGGCGGGGCGCTGCCGGCGTGCAGCCTCCAGCACGCTGTGCACCTGTGTATGGCGCGCCAGTTGTACCAGGCTCATGATTTGGGGCGGAGCCAGCTCGATCCGGCCTTCCCAATACTGCTCCAGCGCGGCACGGGGGTTGAGCCACACACTCTCGGTTGCCTCATGGTCGTCGTGGCGGGCGATCTGATCATTGGGTACGGCGGCGACAAAGAAGCGGGTGTCAAATCGCTTGTTGGTGACCGAAGGTTGTTTGGGCGTGATCCACCTCGACCACGGCAGCACGCTGCTGGTGTGCAGCCGCAAGCCCATCTGCGCCAGCAGCGCGTCAAAGGCCACGCCCTCACGCAGCAGGCGGGTGGCTTGGGCGGCATGGCTGTGAGTGGCGCCGTGCGCGAACAAAATGCCGGACTCTTCAAAAGCTTCGCGCATGGCCGCCACAAAGAGGCTGGCTGCGGTGATCGGCGCGATGTCGTGCTCATTGAGCGCGCTGTGCAGCATGGGCAGTGGTTGGTCCAAGTGGGCGTCCATGTCCAGCAGGGCATCGGCTGCGTCCACCTTGCCGCCGGGGAATACGTAGGCCCCGCCCAGCACATCCGACAGGCAGTGGCGTTTCACCAAAAAAACTTCCAGGCCGGGGCTTGCATCGCGCAGCATGACCACCGTGGCAGCAGGCCGGGGCGGCGTGGTAATGACTTCAGAGTTCAGTTCCATCGGGGCTTTCAGTTGCAGTCTCCACTGTGACTTACAGTGGAGGTTTTGCCGGATGAGACTATCAGAATCTGTTCTGTGAACTTGTCACCTTAATTTCAGGAAAAATAACCATGCGTATCGAATTCAAGGGCCGTGTGGCCATCGTCACCGGCGCCGGTGGCGGGTTGGGCCGTCAGCACGCGCTGGCTCTGGCAGCGCGTGGCGCCAAAGTGTTGGTGAACGACTGGGGCGGCGCGCGCGATGGCTCTGGCGGCTCGGTGAGTGCAGCGCAGGCCGTGGTGGACGAGATCAAGGCCGCCGGTGGTGACGCCATTGCCAACGGCGCCTCGGTGACCGACTTTGTGGCCGTCCAGGCCATGGTGCAGCAGGCGGTGGACGCCTGGGGCCGGGTGGATATTCTGGTCAACAACGCAGGCATCTTGCGTGACAAAAGCTTTGCCAAGATGGAATTGGCCGACTTTGAACTGGTGGTGGACGTGCACCTGATGGGCGCCGTGCATTGCACCAAGGCCGTCTGGGCCCTCATGAACGAGCAAAAGTACGGCCGCATTGTGATGACCACCTCCAGCAGCGGCCTGTACGGCAACTTTGGCCAGTCCAACTACGGCGCGGCCAAGATGGCGCTGGTGGGTTTGATGCAAACGCTTTCGATTGAAGGCGCCAAAAACGACATCCGCGTCAACTGCCTGGCGCCCACGGCCGCCACCCGCATGACCGAGGGCCTGATGCCCGAGGCTGTGCTGGCAGCCTTGCAGCCCGAAGCCGTGGTGCCGGCGATGTTGGTGCTGGCCGCCCAAGATGCGCCGACCCGCACCATTTTGTGCGCGGGTGCGGGCAGCTTTGAGGCGGCTCACATCACCTTGACGCAGGGTGTGTGGCTGGGTAACGATGCCCTCACCCCCGAGCGTCTGGCCGAGCAACTGGCTCAAGTGACCGACCCTGCCGGCCAAACCCTGCCCCAGAGCGGCGCCGCTCAGGGCACCCTTGAAATCAGCAAGGCGATGGCCCAGGCCAAGCCCGCCCACTGACAGGAGACGCCGCATGCCCAACAGCCACGCTCGCCAGCAACTCGACGCCCTTCAGGAGGCGCTTGATGGTTTGGCCCGCTCGCAGGTGACTGCGGCGTCTTTCAGCGCGCTGGCAGAAAAGCAGGTGACCCTGCTCGCCGCCTTGCCGCCGCGCTACACCGAAGTCTTGACGCAGTTGCTGACCCGGCTGGAATCCAGCGCCTTGTTCACGGAAGAGAGCTGTTCCTTCAGCCACAAAGACCTGGTGGACAGTCTGCAGCTGTGGCTGGGCAAAGCGCGTGAATTATTAACGAAAAGTGACTCTAGCCGGCAGGATATATAGCTTTGGTGCTATCAATCAAGATTTGCAGTATGAATCTTGTCAACGACCAATGCTTGTAAGCGTAAATGGCCTGTAGCCGGCGATTTGTATGCTTGGATAGCTATTTATTTGATAGTTATCCACTAAAAAGGCTGAACTAGGCTGTAGGCCCCACGACCGCAGGCGTCAACCCCATGCGCTGGGCGCGGCGTGCAAACAGTCGATCATCGAAGCTCATGAATTCCGTGCACTCGCTGCTGGCCAGTAGGTGCAGCGCATCGGCAAAATCCAGCCCGTCTTTTTGCAAGGCCAGTGCATCGGTCACGCGTGCCCATTGTTCGACCTTCACGTTGGCAAGGCCTAGCAGGTGGCGCACCACACTGCAAAAATCGTCTGCTGCAAAACCATAAAACGCGCGTAATTCTATTTCCAGTTCAATAGAGCCATAATGATGAGATCAAAACCTCAAGGATTCCATCATGGCTCGAATTGCTCGAGGCGACGAACTGGTTGAGAGCGCGTTGCAAATGATCGCTCAGGCGGTAACGGTGGAGCAGATGCGCCAAGCGCAAGCGGTGGTGTTGCCGCTGCT
>CAZBKX010000772.1:0-6027 GCA_964492535.1 uncultured Rhodoferax sp.
GACCAAGCCTACCCAGCACACCGCGAAACAATTGCGGGAAATCGGTATTCAGGCCGACGCCCTGATCTGCCGTGCCGACCGCCCCATCCCAGACGAAGAGCGCCAAAAAATTTCCCTGTTCTCAAACGTGGCCGACTGGGGTGTGATCTCCATGTGGGACGTAGACACCATCTACAAAGTGCCACGCATGCTGCATGAACAGGGGCTGGATGGCCTGATCTGCGACAAGCTGCGTCTGAACACACCGCCCGCCAATCTCAAGCGCTGGGATGACCTGGTCTATGAGACGGCACATCCTCAAGGCGACGTGAATATCGCCATGGTCGGAAAATATGTCGACCTGAGCGACAGCTACAAGTCGCTCAACGAGGCCCTGCGCCACGCGGGCATGAAGAACCATGTGCGGGTCAAGATCGACTACATCGACTCCGAGACCATCACGCCCGACACGATGGTGCAACTGGGCCGCTTCGACGCCATTCTGGTGCCCGGCGGTTTTGGCGTGCGCGGCGTGGAAGGCAAGATTTGCGCAGCCCAATATGCCCGTGAACACAAGGTGCCTTACTTGGGCATTTGTTTGGGCATGCAGGTCGCCACGATCGAGTTTGCTCGCCATGTGGCCGGTATGAAAGGAGCCAACAGCACGGAATTTGACCCCGCCAGCCCCTACCCCGTGATCGCGTTGATCACGGAATGGAAAGATGAAGACGGCACCATCAAAACCCGCAACGTCGACTCCGATCTGGGCGGAACCATGCGCCTGGGTGCGCAAAGCTCTGACGTGGCCAAAGGGACGCTGGCGCACGAGATTTACGGCGATGTGGTGACGGAGCGTCACCGCCATCGCTATGAAGCCAACGTGCAGTTTCTGGATACGTTGCGTGAAGCCGGGCTGGTGATTTCGGCGCGTACGCAGCGCGAAAAACTCACCGAAATTGTGGAACTGCCACGCACTGCTCACCCTTGGTACGTGGGCGTGCAGTTTCACCCCGAGTTCAAATCAACCCCTTGGGACGGTCACCCACTGTTTAATGCCTTTATCAAAGCCGCGCTGGTGCATCAGGCGGCAGACGAGAGCGAGAAAGCGACCACACCATGAAGCTTTGCGGATTTGACATCGGCCTTGAGCACCGGTTTTTCCTTATTGCTGGCCCCTGTGTGATCGAGTCCGAGCAATTGCAAATGGACACTGCGGGCACCTTGAAGGACATCACCAGCAGCCTGGGGATTCCTTTCATTTTCAAGAGTAGCTTCGACAAAGCCAACCGCTCCAGTGGCGGGACTTTTCGCGGACCCGGCATCGACAAAGGGTTGGAGATTCTGGCCAAGGTCAAGCGTGAACTTAACGTTCCGGTGCTGACTGATATTCACTCCGAAGACCAGATTTCCCAGGTGGCATCGGTGGTGGATGTGCTGCAGACGCCGGCGTTTTTGTGCCGGCAGACCGACTTCATCCGGGCGGTGGCGCAATCGGGGTTGCCGGTCAACATCAAAAAAGGCCAGTTTCTGGCTCCTGGCGACATGAAGAATGTCATTGATAAAGCCCGAGCGGCTGCGCGTGAAAAAGGTCTTGCTGAAGACAACTTCATGGCCTGCGAGCGAGGCGCCAGCTTCGGCTACAACAACTTGGTGAGCGACATGCGTTCACTGGCCATCATGCGCGACACCGGGGCGCCGGTGGTCTTTGACGCCACCCACTCAGTGCAGTTGCCGGGTGGACAGGGCACCAGCAGCGGCGGGCAGCGCGAAATGGTGCCGGTGCTGGCCCGTGCGGCTGTGGCCGTGGGCGTGGCCGGCTTGTTCATGGAAACTCATCCCGACCCGTCCCGAGCCCTGAGCGATGGCCCCAACGCGGTGCCTCTCAAGCACATGCGCGCCTTGCTCGAAACGCTAGTGGCATTGGATGGCGTGACGAAAAAGAACGGTTTTCTGGAAAATAATTTCAACCTCTGATCGAGCCTGTCAGCTTTATGCTTGGCGTCGTTCTATTTACACATTTTTTGTTTTTTGAAAGAAATCAATGAGCGCAATTGTTGACATCGTCGGTCGTGAAATTTTGGATTCACGCGGCAACCCTACCGTGGAATGTGATGTGTTGCTGGAGTCCGGCACCATGGGCCGCGCAGCCGTGCCGTCAGGCGCCTCCACAGGCAGCCGCGAAGCCATTGAATTGCGCGACGGTGACATGAGCCGCTACCTTGGCAAAGGCGTGCTCAAAGCCGTGGAACACATCAACACCGAAATCTCCGAGGCCGTGTTGGGCCTCGATGCTTCCGAACAGGGCTTTCTGGACAAGACCCTGATCGACCTGGACGGCACCGAGAACAAATCCCGCCTGGGCGCCAACGCCATGCTGGCTGTGTCCATGGCGGTAGCCCGCGCGGCCGCTGAAGAATCCGGGCTCCCGTTGTACCGCTATTTCGGTGGCATGGGCGCGATTCAAATGCCCGTGCCCATGATGAACGTGGTGAATGGTGGCGCACACGCCAACAACAACCTCGATCTGCAGGAACTCATGATCATTCCGGTAGGCGCGCCCAGCTTCCGTGAAGCCGTGCGCTATGGCGCCGAGGTGTTCCATGCGCTCAAGAAAATCCTGCATGACAAAGGCATGAGCGTGGCCGTGGGCGACGAAGGCGGCTTTGCACCCAATGTGGCCAGCCATGAAGCCGCCATCCAGTTGATTCTGGAAGCCATTGACAAGGCCGGTTTTGTGGCCGGCGAACAGATTGCACTGGGCCTGGACTGCGCGGCCAGCGAGTTTTACAAAGACGGCAAATACCACCTGGAAGGCGAAGGCCTGGTGCTCAGCTCTGAAGAGTGGATCAACGTGATGGCGACGTGGGTTGACAAGTACCCCATCATCAGCATCGAAGACGGCATGGCCGAGAATGACTGGGACGGCTGGAAGCTGCTGACCGAACGTCTCGGTAAAAAGGTCCAGATCGTAGGTGACGATCTGTTCGTCACGAACACCAGGATTCTCAAGGAGGGCATCGACAAGGGCATTGCCAACTCGATCCTGATCAAGATCAACCAGATTGGCACCTTGACCGAGACTTTTGCGGCCATCGAGATGGCCAAACGCGCGGGCTACACCGCCGTCATCAGCCACCGCTCGGGCGAGACCGAAGACTCCACCATTTCAGATATCGCAGTGGGCACCAATGCCGGCCAGATCAAGACCGGATCGCTGAGCCGATCGGATCGCATGGCCAAGTACAACCAGTTGCTGCGCATCGAAGAAGACTTGGGCGAAATTGCTACCTACCCAGGCCGCGCAGCGTTCTACAACCTGCGTTAAAGCGGCGGCCAGCCCATGGGGTATCGCTTTGTTCCGGTTGGTCTGATCGCGTTGCTCGTGATTCTTCACGCGCAATTGTGGTCAGGCCGTGGCAGCGTGACCCATGTGGCAGAGCTCAAGGCGCAACTGCAAGCGCAGAACCAGCAGAACCAGCAGGCCTTGCTGGCCAACAAGCAGTTGTCTGCCGAAGTGCGGGACCTTAAAGAGGGACTTGAAATGGTGGAAGAAAAAGCCCGCCTGGAGCTGGGGATGGTCAAGCCCAACGAGATCCTGGTTCATATCC
This sequence comes from uncultured Rhodoferax sp., assembly GCA_964492535.1. GTDB lineage: Bacteria > Pseudomonadota > Gammaproteobacteria > Burkholderiales > Burkholderiaceae_C > Rhodoferax. The sequence goes on from CAZBKX010000772.1 coordinate 3,588, forward strand.
CCAAGCCAAGCATCCCTGCCTCAGCGACCCGATGATCGTTGCCGTGTTGGGCGCTCAAGGCACCGGCAAATCAAGCTTGATTGATTCGCTGAAGAAGCTGATACCCCAAAACCATGTGCTGACCGAAGCGCCAGCCACACCACAAGCAGTCAATCTCACTCTGCTGATGGGCCTTGACCTGCCGTGGACGCCAGATCAAGCCGAGCCAAACGCAGCAAGTACTCGTGCACAAGTGGATTCCCGCCTGCGCGAGGAGCTTGCCCAGCAAGCCCGCCCTTTTGTGGTGGTGTACGGCCGCGGTGCGGCCCGCACCGAAGCGGCAAGGCAAGCGATCGCGCACCATATGGGGCAGCTTGGCGCCACACGACCCCAAAAAAACATGCCTTGGCAGTGGAATTGCGAGAAGTGCAGCGACGGCGGTTGCGAGCACCGCATGTTCACAGGGCTGCTCAAAAAGTCAACTTCAAACCTGCCCGCCCAAACGGATCAGTGAAGAGTCGGTGGCGCCGTTGCCAGGTCGCTCCCCGGCTGAAAGATCAGAGCCACATCGACCGGATCAAACCGGTGCTGTACGCCACAAAACTCACACCCCACCTCGATATCGCCCCGTTCGTCCAAAATGCTCTGTGCTTCCTGCTGGCCTAATCCGAACAGCATTTTGCTCACACGCTCCCGGCTGCAGGTGCAGGAAAAATGGGGTGCTGCATCACCCACCAGCGGCTCGAACCGGGTCAAGGACTCTTCCCAAAACAGGCGGTGCAAGATCGTATCGGCATCCAGCGTGAGCAACTCCTCGCGCTTGAGTGTGGAGGCCAGCAGGGCGATGCGGTTGTAGTGCTCATTGAGGCCGATCTCATCTTCGTTGGCCACACTGACCAGACTGCCCGCCAAGTTGCCTACGCCTTCGAGCGGCAGACGCTGGATCAGCAAGCCTGCCGCCACCTCACTGTTGGCGGCCAGCACCAGCCTGGTGTCGAGCTGCTCGCTTTGCAGCATGTAGTGCTCCAGCACCTCGCTCAACTTTTCCAGCTTGTCACCGTTATCGCCAAACAAAGGCACCACGCCCTGATAGGGCTGCTGACCCGGAAAACGGGTTTTCGGGTCCAGCGTGATGGCGCAGCGCCCCTCGTTGTGGACGTTGACCATCGCACTCAGGCTGGCATCCGCCGGAATGCCCCCAATGAGGGTGGCTGTGGCTCGCAGACCAAAATCAGGCTGAACCTCGGCCACGGCCAACTTGACCGGACCGTCGCCAAACACCTGCAAGATCAATGAACCATTGAACTTGATGTTGGATTGCATCAGCGTAGCAGCTGCCACCATTTCGCCCAGCATGTTTTGCACTGGCTCAGGGTAGGGACTGGCCGCGCTGCCTGCGCCATGACGGCTCAGGATCTCCGCCCAGGCTCCCGTCAGGCGCACCAGCACACCACGCACGGGCAACCCGTCAAATAAAAACTTATGAATTTCAGACACGCATTTTTCCCTACAGATTCAACACTTCAACCAACTACCCGGATCAGCCAATTTTTTTCAAACCGGCCCTGAACCTCCGGGCATTTTCAACATAGTGCAGCGCACTCAAGCGCAAATGGCCGAGTTGCTCAGGAGTGAGTTGCTTGACCACCCGCGCCGGGCTGCCGACGATCATGGAGCCATCGGGAAATTCCTTGCCCTCGGTCACCAGCGCGCCAGCGCCCACCAGGCAGCCCTTGCCGATTTTGGCCCCATTGAGCACCACCGCGCCGATGCCGATCAGCGAGGCATCGCCAATCGTGCAGCCATGCAACATCACCTTGTGCCCCACGGTGACATCGTCACCAATGGTCAGAGGTTTGCCGTGATCGGCGTGCAGGACGCTGCCGTCCTGAATGTTGCTATTGCGCCCGACACGAATCACCTCGGTATCACCCCGAACAATCGCGCCAAACCAAATACTGGCGCCAGCGGCCAGCTCCACATTGCCCATCACCTGGGCGCTGTCAGCCACCCAGGCCGACTCGTCAATACGTGGCGCTGATCCGTCGAGTTCATAAATTGCCATGTGAATGCCTTTCAATCAACTGCCTAGAATTGTAGGGATGGAAACCCCAGCATGACGAACACCCCCACCCAAACGCGCCCCTACCCCCTTCGACTCCTGGCCCGAGAACTGCTGTGCATCCCCTGCCCACAGCAAAAATCTACTCTCGTGCGGATGATAGAGGCCAGTGCCTGCGCCGTAGACAGCCAGGCGAGCATTGAGCCCGTCTGGGGCATTCCAGGGCGGCCGCAGCGCCCGCTGCTGGTGCACCCAAGCCAATTGAAAACCCGTGCCGTGGGCACACTGGAGGGCCGGGCTGGTCTGATTCATGCCTTGGCGCACATTGAAGCCAACGCCATCAACCTGGCGCTGGACGTGATCTGGCGCTTTGGTGGCATGCCTGAGCACTTCTATCTG
>CAZBKX010000773.1:0-1738 GCA_964492535.1 uncultured Rhodoferax sp.
CAATTTTTGGAAGGCTTCGGATTATTGATCCATCAATTGGCCATGAAGCACTAACGCTTGCTCATCGTTTGTCTGCTGAGTTTGTAAGCCGGGCTCACTAACAAGCGCAGCAAATTTTTTACGCATACAACAAACGCCCTTTAGGCTCGGGAATATAGCGGCCCAGTTCTATGGCTGTTTCTATCCATTCTGCGATAACCCGTTCGGCATTATTAACCGCTTCCTGATAACTGCTACCATCCGCCATACAACCCGCTAATTCCGGCACTTCGGCGATATAAGGCTGATCTTCTTCGCTCCAACAAATAATCATTTCATATTTAGTCATCATCTAACCCCAAACGATTTGGCATCAGAACCTCCATGAATGATTTTCTGCAAAATCTTGTCATACTTACCCACTAGCCAACAGACCCTTCCAAACTCAACCCCAACAAAGCCTGAGCCTCCACTGCAAATTCCATCGGTAACTCTTTAAAGACTTCCTTACAAAAACCATTTACGATCATCGACACGGCATCTTCTGCTGACAGTCCGCGTTGCTGGCAAAAGAACAACTGGTCTTCGCTGATTTTAGAAGTTGTGGCTTCGTGCTCGACCTGAGCCGAGGGTTGCCTGACTTCTATATAGGGAAACGTGTGCGCACCGCATTTATCACCGACTAACAATGAATCACACTGGGTATAGTTACGCGCATTTTCGGCGCTTTTTAATACCTTCACCAAGCCTCTATAGGTGTTCTGCCCTTTACCCGCAGAGATACCTTTGGACACAATCGTGCTACGAGTGTTTTTACCAATATGGATCATCTTGGTGCCGGTATCGGCTTGTTGATAATTATTGGTCAACGCCACTGAATAAAATTCACCGACAGCATTATCGCCCGTCAAAACACAGCTAGGGTATTTCCAGGTAATTGCCGAACCTGTTTCTACCTGAGTCCAGGATACTTTGGAGTTTTCACCCCGGCAATCGGCGCGTTTGGTGACAAAGTTATAAATACCGCCCAAGCCGTTTTTATCGCCGGGATACCAGTTTTGGACGGTGGAGTATTTGATCGTCGCATCTTTCAGCGCTATCAACTCAACCACTGCGGCATGGAGTTGGTTTTCATCACGCATCGGCGCGGTGCAGCCTTCAAGATAACTGACATGACTGCCTTCATCGGCAATAATCAGCGTCCGTTCAAATTGCCCGGTATTGGCGGCATTGATTCTGAAATAGGTTGATAATTCCATCGGGCAGCGCACGCCTTTAGGAATATAAACAAATGAACCATCGGTAAATACTGCGGAATTCAAAGCCGCAAAAAAATTGTCGGTATGCGGCACAACCGAGCCCAGATATTGCTTAATCAACTCAGGATAATCGCGTATGGCTTCGGAAATCGGGCAAAAAATAACACCCGCTTCTTTCAGCTTGCCTTTAAAAGTCGTTGCCACCGATACGCTGTCAAAAACGGCATCAACCGCGACACCGGCCAAGCGCTCCTGTTCATCCATCGGAATGCCCAGCTTTTTATAGGCTTCCAGGACTTGCGGATCGATTTCATCCAGACTCTTTGGGCCGTCTTCCTTGCGTTTGGGCGCGGAATAATAACTGATCGCCTGATAATCTATTGGATCAAACTTAACAAATGCCCATTCGGGCGACTTCATGGTTTGCCAATGGCGAAACGCTTTAAGCCGGTATTCCAGCATAAATTCAGGTTCATTTTTGACTTTAGACAGTTTATGAA
>CAZBKX010000774.1:0-2832 GCA_964492535.1 uncultured Rhodoferax sp.
ACCCATAAAGGCATGGCGGTGCTCAATGCAGCAGACCCCATCGTGGCAGCGATGGCCCGGTACTGCCCAGGCTCGGTCACTTTTTTTGCCGCAGACCGTCACCATCCGGTCATGGCCACTCATCTGGCACAAGGCAACCGCGCAGTTTTTGTGGCTGACGGTTGCCTGGTTGCAGCCCAAGGTGCCGAACAACACAAGCTGCCCTTGTCCGGCATGCCTGTCACCCACCAAGGCAGTATTGGATTTCAGGTTGAAAACGTCATGGCCTCCGTCGGTGCGGCTTGGGCGCTGGGGCTGGACTGGGACACGATCGCACAAGGCCTGGCCACGTTTGCCAACGACACCGACAACGCGCTGGGCCGGTTCAACCTGTTCAGCTACCGGGGCGCCACCGTCATCGCTGACTACGGCCACAACCCCGATGCCATCCTGGCCCTGGTCCGGGCGGTAGAAAACATGCCTGGCAAACGACGCTCCGTCGTCATCAGCGGGGCTGGCGACCGGCGAGACACCGACATCATCGAGCAAACGCAGATATTGGGGGCTGCCTTTGACGACGTAGTGCTGTATCAGGACCAGTGCCAGCGCGGGCGGGCCGACGGCGAGGTGCTGGCGCTGCTGCGCACGGGCCTGAATGACGCCAGCAGAACCCGAGTGATTCATGAAATTCAGGGCGAGTTTCTTGCGATTGACACCGCCATGGACCAGTTGGCAGAGGGCGATCTGTGCCTGATTCTGGTAGACCAAGTGGATGAGGCTCTTGCCTACATCAGCGCCCGGGTTAAGAAAGCTTGAGCCAGGTCTGAGTCGGGAACAGGCGCCGAACCGAGCTGCTTGCCTGGCACACGCAGTGTCAGGCCTGCGGCGGCAACTCGTTCACAGGGTGACGCCCCATGAGCGCGGCCACGGCTTGCTCGGGCCTGATGCGTCCATCCAGCAAGGCCACGACACTCTGGGCAATGGGCATATCCACACCCAGGAGCCCGGCCCGCTGCACCACGGTGCGGGCGCAATAGACGCCCTCCGCCACATGACCCAAGGCGTCCACGGCCTGCTGCAACGTCTGGCCTTGCGCCAGCGCCAGACCCACTCGCCGATTGCGCGACAAATCGCCCGTGGCCGTGAGCACCAGATCACCCAGACCGCTCAAACCCATGAAGGTCTCGGCTCGGGCCCCCAAAGCCAGGCCCAACCGGGTCATCTCGGCCAAGCCCCGGGTGATCAGGGCCGCGCGGGCATTGAGCCCCAGGTTTAGACCGTCACACAAGCCAGTAGCAATGGCCAGCACATTTTTGACTGCGCCGCCCACCTCCACCCCCAGCAGATCGTCATTGGCATAAACCCGCAGCGTGGGGCTGTGAAAACCGGCCACCAGCGCGTCACGCACCGTCTCGTGAAGACTGGCCGCCACCAGGGCCGTGGGCTGCCCACGCCCAACCTCCAGCGCAAAACTGGGGCCGCTTAAAGCACCTGCGGCCAAGCCCGGGGCGACCTGCTCCTGCACCTCATGCGGCAGCAGTCCATACGGGCCTGCCGTCACCGCCTCAAAACCTTTGCACAACCAGGCCACCGGTACAGGGCAATTGGAGAGCTGACTCAACATCGCACGCAGGCCCGACATGGGTGTGGCAACAATGACCAAGTCGGCCCTGCTTGCCAAATCGGCCAGCAAAACAAGGGGGGTTGAAGACACGGTCAGGCCAGGAGGAAGCTTGACGGTGGGCAGATAGCGAGTGTTCTCGCGCTGTGCCTGCATGGCCGCTGCCTGGCCAGCATCACGGGCCCACAAACTCACCTCATGCCGCGCCTGGGCGTGGCTGGCTGCGCTAACTGCCAGTGCCGTGCCCCAGGCGCCCGCGCCAAGAACTATTATTTTCATAGCTTAAAATGCAATGAATAAGCCGGCCAGAGCCTTGAAAGGCTATAAATTTTTACTGTGTGATGCCGGGCGTAGCGCCTTCGGCGGATTCGACCTGCTGCTGTTGCTGTTGTTGCTCGTACATCGCCTGGAAATTGATTTCCGACAAATGCACCGGCGGGAAACCGCCACGTTGGATCAAATCAGCCACATTGCCGCGCAGATAAGGGTAGACGATTTGCGGACAGGCAATGCCCATGATCTGGTTCATCTGCTCGGGCGGCAAATTGCGCACCTCGAAAATGCCGGCTTGGGTGGCCTCGACCAGAAACACGGTCTTGTCCTTGATCTTGGTCTGCACCGTGGCAGTCACCGAGACTTCATAGATACCGTCTGCCACGGGCGACGCATTGACACCCAACTGGATGTCCACCGTCGGTTGCTCCTGCTCCAGCAGGATGGCCGGTGAATTGGGCTGCTCCAAGGATGCTTCCTTGAGATAAACGCGCTGAATCTGAAAAACGGGATCTTGTTGGTCTGCCATGGTATTTCCTTGATGGGTTGAGGCCGCGTCCACCCGGCTTCAGCCAGGCTGCATTGCGTCCCTCGGGATTTCAATTAAAACAAAGCCCGCTCCGGGTGATCCGGGGCGGGCAAACGATCGGAATCGACAACGATTATCTCAGGTGAAAATCAATCGACAGAAGTCGAGCAGGACATCAAGCCGCATTCAAAAGCGGCATCAACCCGCCCTGACCATCGAGCGCCACCAGATCATCGCAACCGCCCACATGGGTCTGGCCAATAAAAATCTGGGGTACCGTGCGCCGGCCACTGGCTTCCATCATCTTGGCGCGCTGGGAAGGGTCCACATCAATCCGGATTTCTTCCATGTGCTCAACGCCCCGTTCTTTCAGAAGCTGCTTGGCGCGAATGCAGTAGGGGCAGGTGGCGGTGGTGTAAATCTTGACGGC
>CAZBKX010000775.1:0-7052 GCA_964492535.1 uncultured Rhodoferax sp.
GCTGTTCGCGACCGAATGGCCCTGGCTTGCCAAGCGGCTGGCCGTGACGTCAGTGAAGTCACCTTGCTGGCCGTATCCAAGACCTTTGGCCCGGATGCCGTCCTGGCCGCCCACGCGGCGGGGCAAACCGCTTTTGGCGAAAACTATATTCAGGAGGCCGTGGAAAAGATCACGGCACTGCGCCATCTGCCCTTGGAGTGGCATTGCATTGGCCCGATCCAGAGCAACAAGACGCGTCTGGTGGCCGAGCACTTTGACTGGGTGCACACGGTGGACCGACTCAAGGTGGCGCAGCGTTTGAGTGAGCAACGCCCCGCCCACCTGGCGCCCTTGCAGGTGTGCATTCAGGTGAACGCGGATGGAGGCTCCAGCAAATCGGGCGTGCGGCCCGAGGAGGCGCTGGCGCTGGCGCAGCAGGTGGCCGCGCTGCCAGGCCTGCGCTTGCGCGGTGTGATGAGCATTCCTGAGCCCGCTCCTGATTTTGAGTCTTCGTGTGTTTTATTTATGCCGGTCAGAGCCGTATTTGATGCTTTAAATGCCCAGGGGCTGAACCTCGACACCCTGTCAATTGGCATGAGCGCCGACCTGGAAGCCGCCATTGCGTCCGGCAGCACCCTGGTGCGGGTGGGGAGCGCCATTTTTGGGGGACGCACCAAGCCAGCTTGAGTCGGACGGGTGATCCGCCGCCCGGCGGGCAACCTGCTTCAGCGCCCGGGCAACGGCAGACGGGTGGCGTTTTTGACTTCTTCCATGACCGCGTAGGTGCGCGTCTCGCGCACACCGGGCAGTTGCCACAGCACCGTGCCGGCAAATTCGCGGTAGGCCGTCATGTCGGCCATGCGGGTTTTCAGCAGGTAGTCAAAGCCGCCGGCCACCATGTGGCACTCCATGATCTCGTCGCGCACCTGCACGGCGGCCTTGAAAGCGTCAAACACGTTGGGCGTGGTGCGGTCCAGCAGCACCTCCACAAACACCATCAGGCCAGCCCCGAGTTTGAGCGGGTTGAGGTGGGCCTCGTAGCCCAGGATGTAGCCCTCGCGGGCCAGCCGCTGCACCCGGGCCAGCACGGCGGTGGGCGACAAGGCCACCGTTTCGGCCAGTTTCAGGTTGGAGAGGCGGCCGTCAAGCTGCAGCGCGTGCAGGATTTTCAGGTCAATACGGTCGAGGTCAGGCAGGGCAGGGGGCATAGGCCAGCATTCTGGCACCTGTCGCCATGCCAATGACCCCCGCACGGCCAAACTTGCAACAATAAGCCTTACCTCCTTCAAACCACAGCATGAACACACCTCCACTGATCCAACCCTGTGGCGTCAGCCTGATCGGCGTGCCGACCGACATTGGCGCTGGAACCTTGGGTGCCCGCATGGGCCCCGATGCCTTGCGCGTGGCGGGCCTGGCGCAGGCCATTGCCCGCTTGGGGCGGGAGGTGAAAGACTGCGGCAACCTCAGCGGCCCGGCCAACCCTTGGCAAAGCGCGGTCAATGGTTTTCGTCACTTGTCCGAAGTCGTGCAGTGGAATCAACTGCTGTTTGAGGCCACCCTGACCGAACTCCAGGCCGGGCGCCTGCCGGTGATGCTGGGCGGCGATCACTGCCTGGGCATTGGCTCCATCAGCGCGGTGGCGCGCCACTGCCGTGATGTGGGCAAGCCCCTGCGCGTGCTCTGGTTTGACGCCCATGCCGACTTCAACACCGCCACCCTCACCCCCAGCGGCAATATGCACGGCATGCCGGTGGCGTGCCTGTGTGGTCAGGGGCCGCAGGCCTTGATCAACCTGGCGGGTCAGGTGCCTGCGCTCAACCCCCGGGATGTGCGGCAAATCGGCATTCGAAGTGTGGACGAGGGCGAAAAGCGCTTGGTGCACGACATGGGCATCGAGGTGTTTGACATGCGCTTTATCGACGAGATGGGCATGCGCCACGCCATGGCCCAGGCCCTGCTGGGCGTCGATGCCAACACCCATTTGCATGTGAGCCTGGATGTTGATTTTCTGGACCCCGACATTGCGCCCGGCGTGGGCACCACCGTGCGCGGGGGACCCACTTACCGCGAGGCGCAGCTGTGCATGGAGATGGTGGCCGACACCGGTCGCCTGGCGTCCCTGGACATCGTGGAACTCAACCCCGCGCTGGACGTGCGCAACCAGACAGCGGAGTTGGCGGTGGATTTGGTGGAAAGCCTGTTTGGCAAAAGTACCTTGATGCGTCGGTTTGAGTAGAGAAATAAGATCGATTAGCCTTCTGGCCGGCGTTTTATAATGCTATACACATTCAAAATTAATAGCATAAGACGGACTTGCAGCCTGCTGCAACCAAGCCAGCAGCGTCGGGTTGCGTGCGCCGGCGTGTGACTCCACCTCTCGCAGGTTGACTAGGTAGGGCACCACGGGGCCGTAATAGTCTGTTTGTGGCCCGATTTCCTTGAAGGCAATGTTCAGCCGCTTCATGGAGCGCGCCAGCCGGCGCTCCATGGCAGCGTACCAGTAGTCAATGCCGTGGGAGCGGCTGTATTGGTACACCTGGCGGTAAAGGGACAAGATGACATTCGATGCTTCATCGCGTCGGTTACCCGCGCGCGCCAAACGGGGTCGCCTGGAGGCCCTGCTGTTGAACTCACCATCAGCCGCGCCGGGCAAGTCCGCCAGGCGCCGGTAGTCTGCGCGCAAGATGAGCCGGCTGATTTCGCCGGCGCGGGTGGGTGCCGGCAGCTGGGCTCCGTCGGTAAAGGTCGTGCAGTGGTTCTGAAACGGAAAACGCTCCTGCGCATTCGGGCGAACCAAGCGGACATAACCCACCAACTCGTCATCTTGGTCGTAGGTAAAAAAGTGCTCGGCCGCATCGTCGTGCTCGTCGCTCTCGCTCCCATCCGGGTAGTCGTCCGGACGCAAAAAACTGCACTCCAGGCAATACACCTGGTAACGCAATTCCATCGCGCTTTTGAGGGCCGTGCCCATGGGCGGCTTCATCAAGCGCGCAGTCAAGTCAGCGCGATGCATTGGATGGTCTGCCCTTGCGGTCCAGTAGAAGTTTGTCTCGAGGCGATGTGTGTTCATGGTGCTCGATCAGCAGAATCCATGCCGGGCTACCCAATCAGCGCTAAGCCTTTGAAAAATAAGAAAATAATTTTGACGTCCTGAATTCATTTGCGTGCACTGTAAATATGTCCGACATGGATCGGTCCAGCCGGACGGAGGCGGCGTCAGGGGCGCGTGCCTATCGCCTCGGAGGTCACCCACTCGCGTTCAACGCGGTCTGCGCACTGTCGATCTGCCTTACACCATCCCGCCAATCCAACGTCAAAAAAACAAAATATCGTTTAGAAACATAGTGCTATTTCCGTTGGCATGCGCTTTGCTGAGTTGTTGCTGAATGGGCAAAAAATGGGTGCGAGGTGCGGACGATTGCCCTTTCGTTATTCAACATGACCAACCTCACTTTAGGAGAGAGAATATGAAACTTACAACACTGCGAACCGCTTTGGCGGTCGGGCTACTTGCCATCACATCGGGCTACGTGACACAGGCCAGTGCAGCCCCCAGCTTCACCTTCACGGAGTACGGTGGCTTTACTGCGGATGTGCCGTCATCGATTGCTACGTATTCGAATCAGGTGCTCTTGCCGTCGCCACCCAACTCGGCGGGTGGGGGTACGGATGCAACGCCCAATCCTGTTTATTCCACGATGAGTTGGGTGACTAATCTGAGCCCCCAAAGTTCACTGGTTTTGTCGACCGTCAATGGTGCGCTGCCGTTTGCGACCTGGACCACCATCTCTACACTCACCCACAACAACGACCCCATTCCCACAGCCACCAATTGGGCGGACCAGGACATCTGGGGGCGGTTTCGCCTGACTGACAACACCGGCACGCCCACGTTGCGGTTGGACAGCGATGACGCCATCACCATCTCGTTTATCGAGACACTCAACGCTCCGCCTTGTCCTGCGCCCAACCCCAACAACTCGACCTGTGATGACAATTTCACATTTACCGCCTCCGGCCTCGACAGCCTGCCTTTCTCCGCGAACGATGGAACGAACTGGATTGCCGATTTCCGCCTTTTCCCTGTGTCCGGAACAACGTTGATTGGCAACACGGTCTATACGGCTGAGAACGCGTCAAGCGTTCTGGACGTTCAGGTCCGGGTCAGTCAGGTTCCCGAGCCAGCGACACTGGCCCTGCTGGGCCTTGGCTTGCTCGGTCTGGGAATGTCCAGACGGCGCCAACTGAACGACTAAGCGATCAGGTCGCCGTTCATTTCGAAAACCAGGCGGCCTGCGGGCCGCCTTTCTCATGGGCCCAAGGAGGCGAGGTAGAGGAATTTGCGCTCGTAATCCAACACCGGGCGATAAGGAAATGCAAGCGGTGCCAGCAGCTCCAGCTCAAACGGCACCGACAGGTGTATGTTGCCCAGCGCAACCAGGTGTTGGTGCAGCCCGGGGTACTGGATTTCTCGGTCGTGGTTGACCTGAATGACCAGTTGGACCCCACCCGCCGTTTTGGCGATCCGAAAGGCCCCCGTGAGTTGGTCAGCCACTGTGGGTTCCGAGTAGATCAACTCCTTGATGCTCTCTACCGAGGGCAGGCCGGCTGGCCGGTCTTTGATCCGGCCTTTGACCACGACCACCGGCAGCCAGGGCGCCGTGGTTGCCGCCAGTTGGGCAGCCAGGGTCGCGTCCTGACGCGACACCAACCTGCCCAGGTCGCCACTGGCATAGCGTGGCAACGCAATGACGGCATGCTGATCAAGCATCGTGAAACACAGCTCCCCGAAGCCATCCAGGTCAGGGTTGAGCACCTCGATATGGCAACGCAGGGGGTTGTAGCAGAACACCGAGGGCGCCGAGCGGTCGCCAGATGAGCCTCCGAGCAATTGCGCCACGGCCACGAGTGATCGCATGGTGCGGCGCATTCGGATGGTTTCGCGGGTTTCAAACAGCAGGTTGAGCCCCAACTCCCCAACCCCGAATGAGCTGCCGATCAGGCGGTGCGGATCGCGGTCCGGATCAATGCCCATGCGGGCAGCAATGTAGTCGCGCTGGGCTTCAACCAGGATTTCTTCGCCGATGATCACGCTGATGTTGAGCGCGGTCCAGTCGATGCCAGTGGCGCGGGCCTCGTCCAGCAATCGCCGGATAAACAGGGGGTCGGCGCACAGCAGCGTTTGTTGGAAACGAGGGCCAACGTCGCGCAGGATGGAGCACGCCATGTCCTCGCGCACACTGACGTTGGCAACCGCCACCGCACGGGAGCGAAACACCACGCCCATGGGCAGGCAGTTCACCAACAAGGTGCTGCGCTGGTCTACCTTGAACACATCTTGCAGCCCCAGGTCGATGTCAAACCATGAGATCTCGTGCTGGCCGCGCGCAGTCAACCGAAAACCGAAACTGCGGCCACTGCGCCCGGAGCTGGTCAGTACATCGGCAAGTGTCTCGACAGGCAAGGGCCGGGCCAGATGGGCTAGCGTGAAGCGCTCGAATGTGTTGGCCTTGGTCAGCACGGGCAAGACCGTCAGGTCAGTCAAGGCGGGCAGGCTTGCAGGCGAAATGCCGTGCTCCTGGAGCAAGACGCGGTAGGCCCGGCTGTGCCGGGCTGCTTGCACGGCAGCCCGAAGGGCGCCGCGTTTCGAATTGATCAACATGCGCTCGGGGTCCATGCGTTTGGCGTAGCCGAGCAGGACTCGGCGCAGCATCCGCAAGGAGGCACCGGGCAAGACGTTCAGCAAGCTCACTCAGCGCATGCCAGCGCCGCCTTGGCGCATCCAGGCCATCAAGGCCGGGTTGTGCTGCCCGACCTGCGCCTCCAGCTGCCGCAAATCGCCCAGGTAGAGTGCAACCGGCCCGTAGTAATCAGTCATTGGCCCGATCTGCGTAAAGGTAAAGCTCATTTGCCCCAAAGCCCGTGCCAGGGATCGCTCCATCGCCGCATACCAGTAGCGTGTGCCGTGGGCCAGGCTGTAGGCGTACATCTCGCGGTACAGGCTGAACAAAATCTGGGGCGTATGGTCGCGCAGGTCAGGGTCTGCCTGAAGCGGTTCTTCCTCAACGGTTAAACCAGCCAGCACATCGCCTCGCCGTCGGCGATAAGCCTGGGTCACCATCAGCCGGCTGATCTCGGCTGCCTGCGCGGCAGGGGCCAAGGTGGCGCCTGGCATCAAGTCGTGGCAATAGTCTTGAAACGGAAAAGCCTCAACCTGATCGGGGTGCACCATGCGCACATAGCCCACCAGTTCGTCGCGCAAATTGAACGTGCAGAAATGCGCTGAATTGGCGTCATAGCGGTCGATCTCGCGGCGGTCCGGGTAGTTGTCTGCCGGCAGGAAACCGCATTCCTGACAATAGACTTGGTAGCGCAACTCAAACACCCGTTGCAGCAGCTCATCATCACGGCCCTGAACGATTTCACGGCTTCGAAATTGGGGGGCAAACTCCATTGGAGCGGGCGTTAAGGCGGGCATTCGCCGAGTGTGCGGTTGACCTGCAGCGGCCCGCTTGCGAAAAATCAAGCCTGGCTGAGCTGCTTTTGCCCGACCGACAAGCGCGCCCCGCCTTCGCCCAGCAAGGTCTCATAGCCTTGCTCCAGCTCGGTGATGAAGTCATGGCAATGGGCTGCGCGCGTAGCGGTCTCGATGTCGGCCCGGGACAGGCCGCGCCCCATGTCGATGTTGTCTCGCACACTGGCGGCCAGCAAGAACGGGTCTTGCGGCACCAAGCCCACATCGGCCCGAAAATGGCCGTCGCTGAACTGGGCCAACGGCGTGCCATCCACTGTGATCTGGCCTGAAGTGGCGGTGTAGAAACGCAGCAGCAAACTCAGCAGCGTCGACTTGCCGCTACCGGTGTGGCCCACCAGCCCGTAAAAGCCGCCTGCGGGCACCTCCAGGTTGAGGTCATGCAGCACAGCGGTGCCAGGCGCATAGCCAAACTGCACGTTGCGCACGCAAATAGTGCCCTGGCGAATTCGCGCGGGTCCGGTCACTGCCGCCGGGCGGGCTTCTTGCGGCAAGGTGTCTACCCGGGCAGCCGTCACCACGGCCTGCTGCAACTGGC
>CAZBKX010000776.1:0-7275 GCA_964492535.1 uncultured Rhodoferax sp.
GCACGCTCGACCTCGGCGGCCTTGCGGGTGGAGATGTCGCGCAAGATGCCCGTGAAATAGCGTTGTTCGCCCAGCATCATTTCACTCACCGCAATTTCAAGCGGGAACGTGCTGCCGTTCTTGCGCCGGCCCATCACCTCACGGCCCGCGCCAATGGCGCGCGCCTCGTCACTGGCGCCGTAATAGGCCAGCGAGACGTTGTGCTGCTCCTGGTCCAACTCGGGAATCAGCACGCCGAGGTGTTTGCCGGCCAATTCGGTGGCGGCATAACCAAACATGTCTTCAATCGCGGGGTTGGCGGTCTCGATCACGCCCCCATGGGCGTGGATGGTCAGGATGCCATCCACCACGGTGTTCAGAATCGTCTGCACCAGTGCCGCACTGTCGCGCAACGACTGCTGCACCACGTATTCTTCGGTCACATTGCGAAACACCAGAACCGCCCCGACCACTCGCCCATCCTCCGCTCGAATGGGCGCACAACTGTCCCCAATATCAAACTCGCGGCCATCGCGCGAAATGAGCACCGTGTGATTGGCCAGGCCATGGACTGTGCCGCGCGCCAAAGTGTCTGCCACCGGGATTTTGGACGGCTCGCGCGTCACCTTGTTGACGATGTGGAACACCTTGTCGATCGGCAGTCCCGCGGCCTCTGCCAGCGTCCATCCGGTCAGCAATTGGGCTACCGGATTGAGCAAGGTCACGCAAGCCTTTGCATCCGTGGCGATCACTGCGTCACCAATGGAACTGAGTGTGACGGAGAGGATTTGCTTTTGGTCCTGCAGGTCTCGATTGGCCTGTGCGAGCAGCCGGTTGCTGGCTTCCTGCACGGTCAATAAATGCCTGGTTTCCAAATGGAACTGCTCCTTGATGCGTTGTTGCGTTCTTTGGTACATCAAACGAGCCACAAAGAGGGCAAACAGGAAGGCCAGCGCGGCAGAACTCGCCAAGGTGACAAGCAGGCGGTGCATGCTGGCGTCGAAATTCGCGTCACTCAGCACCTGGGCCCGCGTCTGTGTGTCGATGAACCCGTCCATTTCAGTGCGAATTTGGTCCATCAGGCGTTTGCCATCATCGTTGTCGGCCGGTACCGGCGCCAACCGTGGGCTGTTGGTGCGACGCAGTTCGACCGACCGGGCGAACTCAGCCATTCCTGCGGAAATCAAGGGGGCCATGGCGTCCAGATGCTGGCGGCTTGCCGCCAAGGTCGAAAGCTGGCGCAAGGCCTGGTATTTGCCATCGATACCGTCCCGGACCGTCAAGTAGGGTGCCAGATATGCTTCGTCGCGGGTCAGCAAATAGCCGCGCTGTCCGATTTCGGCATCTTTCAGGTCCAGCAGAAGGTCGCTGGCCATGCCGATGACGTTGCGCGTGTGGTATCTCTGGCTGGATGCCTCTGAGATCTGCTGGTAAGACCAAAAGTTATAGGCGATCCCTGTTGCCAGCAGCATCAGCGCCACGGCTAGCCAAGTGAGTGTTTTGCGGGTCGTTTTCAAATCTGTGCTCTCGTGAAGCCGGCCGGTCAGGGCGCGAAAAGGGGGGGGTGGCTCGCGCAGGCCGGTTCGTGAGGTGTATTTGAGCCTTATACGCGCATCGGTGACCAAAGTGGGCGTGGGTGGGGCGCTGCGGCTAACTGTCTCCATAGGTCAAGCGTAGTGATACAGATGGTCACGGTCCGTGCGTTGACGTACAGACGCCAGCCCGGGCGGGGCCAACAATGACTGTTCGCCCGTGAATACCGCTTCAGGTGTCGCGTTTCGCTTTTATTACTGGACTGGAGAATTCTCATGAACTTACCTCAACGCAATTCCGTTTTACCCGCCGTTTTGTTGGTGGCCGCCGTGGCTCTGGGCGGCTGCGCCGGCATGACCCATCAAGAAAAAGGGACTGCCACCGGAGCCGTCATTGGTGGCGTGGCAGGCAACGTCGCTGGCGGCGGACTCCTGGGCACGGCAGCAGGCGCGGCGGTTGGCGGCGTGATTGGCCGCGAAGTGACCAAGCCAAGCCGTTGAACAGGGTTTGAGCCTGGGCTACGGTCCGGGCTGTGTGACGGATACTGGAGCGCAGTCCACTCGCCCGCAACACCGCCGCCATGTTGTTTGATTTTTCACCCCACTGGGCACTGCTCAAAAAAGTGGCCAGCTCTTGGCTGGACGACTACGCGCCCAGCATGGGTGCAGCGCTCGCCTACTACACCCTGTTTTCTTTGGCTCCCTTGTTGCTGATCGTGATCTCGGTGGCGGGACTGGTCTTCGGCCAGGAAGCAGCGCGCGGCGAGATTGAGTCGCAACTGCGCGATCTGATGGGGGAGCAGGGTGCAAGTGCCGTGCAAGCCTTGCTGGCGAGTGTGGACAAGCCGACCGAGGGCGTGGCAGCCACTGCGGTTGGCCTCGCTCTGCTGCTGGTAGGTGCCACAACAGTCTTTGGGGAACTGCAAGACTCTCTGGACCGAATCTGGCGCGTCCCGTCCCAAGACCGTGCGGGTGGATGGCTGGCATTGATTCGCACCCGCCTGCTCTCATTTGGAATGATTTTGGCGATCGGCTTTCTGCTGATGGTGTCGCTCGTCTTGAGCGCCGTGCTGTCCGTGATGGAGCACTGGTGGAGCATGCTGTTTGGTGGGTGGCTATTTATTGCTAGCGCCGTGAATGGCACTGCTGGTTTTTTTCTGATTGCAGCGATGTTCGCGCTGATCTACAAGGTCATGCCCCGTGTCCGGGTGCAATGGCGTGATGTCTGGATTGGTGCCGTGTTTACGGCCCTGTTGTTCACGCTGGGTAAGGCGTTGATCGGTTTCTACATTGGCCGCAGTGGCGTGGTGTCTGCTTTTGGTGCGGCAGGCTCATTGGTGGTGGTGTTGCTATGGGTCTACTATTCTGCCCAGATTTTCTTGATCGGAGCAGAATTTACCTGGGTCTATGCCAACACGTTCGGTTCCAGAAAGCACCCACAAGAAAGCCCGGCTTGAATGTTCATGCCGGGCTTTTTGAGGTCTACCGATTTATCGCGGTGCGACTTTGCCGGTGTCATCAGAGACAATAATTTCCACCCGGCGGTTCAGCTGGCGGTTGGACGCTGTGTCGTTGGCTGCCACCGGGTAGGACTGGCCGTAACCCCGCATCTGAATGCGTTCGCGGCCAAGGCCCTGGGCTTGCAAGGCATCCCGCACTGCTGTGGCGCGTCGTTCTGATAATTCCTGGTTGTAGGCAGCGGCGCCGGTGCTGTCGGTAAAGCCCTCAATCAACACGTTGCGCCGCGGGTTCTCCTGCAAAACGCGGGCCAGCTTTTGGGTGGTGCGCATGCCCTCATCGCTCAAGCGAGAGAGGTCGGTGCCAAACAACACATCGCCCAAGGTGATGACCAGGCCACGCTCGGTCTTTTTGGCGGCCAGGTCAGCCATTTGGGCTTCCAGCTGAGTTGCCCGGGCTTGTGCCTCCCGGGTCTGGCGTTGGGCGTTGGCCAGGTCGACTTGGGCTGCCTGGGTGTCGCGCTGCGCCAGTGCCGCGTTATTTTGGGCCCGGGCTGCATCGTTTTGCGCCATTTCGGCTGCCAGTCTCGACCGGTCAGCATTCATCTTGGCGATGTTGGCCTCGTTGGTGCGCTGGTCGATGCGAATCTGGTCGCGCTCTTTGCCTGCGTTGGCAATGTCGGCTTCAGCGGCCCGCTGGTTGGCCACTTCTTGGGTCAATGCGATTTTTTGCCTGGCTAAATAGGCCAACTGGTCAATTTTTTCAGCGCTGCTGTTGTCACCGGCTTCTGCATTTGCCCGTGCCAGTGCGTCGGCGGCTTGCTTCAGTTCAAGTGGGGCATAGGCGGCCACTTTGGGGTTGTTTTGCGCCATGCGGTAGTCGCTGCGCGTCTGGTCGAGCAGGCTGGTGGTGCTCACTGAGCCGCAAGCGGCAACCAGCGCGACAACCGCCAGAAGTGTGGGAGCGAAGTAAAGTTTTTTCATTGGGTGGCCTTTGTGTGTGCTTGTTGCTATTGCTTATTTGTTGTTGCGTTCAAGTTCTGAACGCAACACATTGATGTCGTCTTGCAACGCGTCGGCGGCGGCCTGCGCTTTGGTCGAATTGGCTTTGCCTTGCGCCAGCTTGGCGTCTGCCTGAGCCTGTGCGGCCAGATCGATGGCCAGTTCGTAGTTTTTGTCGGCCATGGCTTTATTGGCCCGCACCATTTTTTCGCGAGCGGTAGCCATCTCCATGGGGGCAAACTGGGTGCCGCCGGCACCGGCGGCACTGTCCACGGCCGCCTTGCTTACGGCGACGTCTGCGGTGGCGGGCGTTTTGAGGCTGGTGCAGCCCACAGCCAACATCAGGGCTGCTCCGCAGAAAGCCAGCATCAGTTGGCGTGAATGGTTTGTAATCATTTTTTCTCCCTCGGGAACAACATCAATTGTGAAATTACTTTTGATGTTGATGGTTATAGGTCCTGCCTGGTGCCGCGTCTGTGTGTTGTGACACAGAGGCTGGCGACGCTCAAAGGCGGGTTTGGGGCGGGCCGCCCCGGCGTTTGAGCGCCCCTGACATGAGTTGCGGTATGAGTCCTGCCAACAGGGCCGACGTGGGAATCCAGCGCCACGGGCGCACGGCCGCCAGCAGGCCGCCAGCCGCTGCCGCCCCCAGCACCAGCTTGAAGGGGTGCTTCTGCGCGGTGGGTTGAAGCATCACGGTGCCGGTCTCTGCAGCGAGGGAGAGGGCCATCCGCAGGGGCTGCCTTGCCCACCATCCATCAAGGATAGGCATCAGCAGGATGGCAGCGGGTGTAGCGCGCAGCCTCGCCAGCCAGCCGGGTCTAGTATTGACCGGGTCGTCACGGTCGGGGTGATCAGGGTTTGCCTCGGGGGGGCACATGGCTTGGCGCATGCGTTCACGTGACAGGGCAAGACGTTCGCTGGCGGTCATGGCAATTCTGCGGCGCGCAGCATGGTCATGTCGGCGCCCATCTGGCGCCCGAGGTTTCCGATTGCGTCCGTTGGACTCTGGCGCGACGCTATCCAGACGCACAGGATCGCGACGAACAGCGGCATCAGCGGCATGACCCACAAGATCCATGGGGCTTGGACCAGAAGGGGTGGAGTCACGGCCCACAGCATCATTGCCACGCCGCCCAAAACAGCTGCCACGCTCACGCAGCACAGAGCCGCGGCCTGCAGCATCGCCCAGCGGCGCCAGGTGGCGAACGACTGACCGAACTCCTCATAAAAGAGGCCTGCGTGGGCTTGCGCGTGATCCGCGAGGAGTTGTGGTCGAGTCGCAATCAGGGTGAGTAACGGGTGCATCTCGGGTCCCATCAAGGCAAATTAGCGGCGATCGCTGTTGCGGGTGAGAAGGCTCACCAGTGCCATCAGGGCAGCACCCGTCGCTGCGGCGATGAGCACGGATTTCAGGGGGGCGTGGCGGATATAACTGGCCGTGCTTTCTGACGCGTGTTCTGCCTTCACGCGCAACTGGTGTGACGCATCGCGAACGCTGTCCACGCTGCGGTGTGCAAAGGCGCTGACGCCTTCCACGGCGTGAGTCAAAACGGGCAGGGTGTCATGGCGCAACTCCTGCATTGCCCCGGCGAGTTTGTCAACCGTCTGCGTGGCAACGTTTTGGGTGGACTTGGTGGCTTGGTCGACAGCCTGCGAGGCGCGGTCAACAAGGGGGGTTGAGGTTTCAGTGGTTTTAGAGAGAAACATGGGGGGTCCTTAGTTAAGAAGATGCGCCCGGAACAGATTTCCCGGCACAAGGGGGCGCGACCCTGTCGCGCAGGGCTCAACGTTTTCTCATCGCTGCGAAAAGAAAGCTGACAATCGCTAGAACAATGAAGACGAAAAACAGGATCTTGGCGATGCCGACGGCGCCGGCGGCAATGCCGCCAAAGCCGAACAGGGCCGCAATCAATGCGATGACGAAGAAAACAACTGCGTAGTGCAACATGGTAAGACTCCTTTTGGGCAGGTGAAATGAGATACCTTGGTTTGCACCGTGGCGTCAGAGGCTCAGCTTAGGGCGACGCCTTGCGGCCGTCTGTTCGCTTGGCCACATAGCGGCAGGTCTGCGTGGCCTGATGTCCATCAATGTGGGGAGTCGACATCAGGGCGATGTACTTCGTGACACAACCAGCCTTGCTGCCAGGGTTGCCGCAGGCCAGTACAGGAACAATCCGCTGACTCGTCAGCAACAAACTTAAAAGGTTCCCGATGTGGAGTAAACCAGGCACGCCCATTCCGATTGATGCCTCTCAATTGGTTGTGGGGTTGCATATTTGGCTCGACCTGAAGTGGGACGAGCACGCTTTTATCTCCAGCCGATGGACGATCAGGACCTTGAAGGATATTTCCTTGATCCAGTCTTACAACACCGCTGGACGGCTCTATTACTACCCGGAAAAGAGCACGGTTGTGCCTGGGCCGCCCGTCCTCACGCCGGCGGCACTGGCGGCAGAAGCGGCCGCTGCCCAGGCAGCAGAAAAGGCGGCGGTGATTCAGGAGTTGCTGGTCATTGAAAAAGCCAAGAAGGCGAAACTCCGACTGCAAAAAGACGCTGCGGCGCGTGCGGACCGAGCGTGGGAAAAGGCGGCCAGTGCCACCCGTGAGGCCTTGGTCAATCTCTCCCGCTCACCCAAGCTGGCCGGGGAGCAGTTGGCGGATCTGTCCCGCGATACGGCGTCGACCATAGCGCATGGAGGCGAGGTCTTGCTTCATTTGCTGGGCGATAAAAAGAGCCTGGGCCCCCAGTTTCATGCCTTGAACACGATGACCTTGTGCATGCTGGTGGGCAAAAAAGCGGGGCTCTCCGAGCGAGATTTGGCTGACCTTGCCTTGGGCGCTCTGGCCCATGATGCAGGCAAGTCCCAGATTCCGGTGCAAATTTTGCAGTCTTCGCAGCGCAAAAAGCATGAAGAAGATTTTTACCATCAGCACGTGTACTACAGCATCCAGTTCGCCTCCCAGTCAGGCGCCTTCAGCCCTGAGGCCTTGGACATCATTGCCGATCACCACGAGGCCATGAACGGGACCGGGTGGCCCGCCGGCAAGAAGGATTCAGGCGTCGGTGCGCGCATTCTGGCCCTGGTGAATCGGTACGACCGGTTGTGCACCCCCGAAGTTCTTGGGCGCGAGCCACTGATGCCTGCCGAGGCGTTGGCCACCATGTTCCGAAATGAAGCCGACAGACTGGATCCTGTGTTCCTGCGCCTGCTCATCAAGTTGTTGGGGGTGTATCCGCCGGGCACGGTGGTGAAACTCAGTGATGGCGCGCTGGCGTTGGTGGTCTCACCAGGGCTCCAAAG
>CAZBKX010000777.1:0-4193 GCA_964492535.1 uncultured Rhodoferax sp.
CGTCAAGCTCGCCGGCTACGAGCGAGCCAGCGCAGCCAGCACAGCCAGCACATGCTCGCCCTGTTGTTTGTGGAACTGGACAACTTCAAGTCCCTGAACGACGCGCTGGGGCACGACGCAGGCGACAAACTGCTGCAGCAAGTGGGAAAACGGCTGCAAGCCTGCGTGCGTGCCTGCGTGCGTGCGTGCGTGCGTACGGGCGTGCCTGCGTGCCTGCGTGCGTGCGTGCGTGCGTACGGGCGTGCGTGCGTACGGGCGTGCGTACGGGCGTGCGTACGGGCGGGCGGGCGGGCGGGCGGGCGGGCGACAAGATACAACAGGCCCTGCTCCTGCCTTTCCAGCTGGGTGATCAAGCTTACCAAGGCAGCGGCAGCATCGGAGCCGTGGTGCTGGCTGACCCGGCACAAAACGCCGAGATCTATCTCAAGCAAGCTGACAGTGCCATGTAACCAGCCAAATCGGCTGGCCGCGACACAGTGCGGCGCTCAAGTCAAGCCTGAGCACCCGCAACAGCCATCAGCGTCGGGTCAAAAGCGGTCTGGGCGAGCCGTAAAGCGACGCCCCGGTGTTGTTCCCGGCACTGAAGACCGCCACGGTCTGCACCAGGTCCTGAGCCTGGGCCTTCACGCTGCTGGCGGCGGCCGCCATTTCTTCAACCAGCGCGGCATTTTGTTGCGTGGCCTGGTCCATCTGCATCACCGCATCGCCCACCTGAGCCACACCGGTGGCTTGCTCGTTGCTGGCTGCACTGATCTCGCCCATGATGTCGGTTACCCGGCGGATGCTGCTCACCACCTCCAGCATGGTGGCACCGGCCTGGTCCACCAGCGCCGAGCCATGCTCAACCCGCTCCACGCTGGCGTTGATGAGGGTCTTGATTTCCTTGGCGGCCTCGGCCGAGCGGCCCGCCAAGCTGCGCACCTCGCTGGCCACCACCGCAAAGCCCCGGCCCTGCTCGCCCGCCCGGGCCGCCTCAACCGCCGCATTGAGCGCCAGGATGTTGGTCTGAAAGGCAATGCCGTCAATCACGCTAATGATGTCCGAGATCTTGCGTGAGGACTCGTTGATGCCTTTCATGGTCTGAACCACCTGGCCCACCACCTCACCACCCTGCACGGCGACCGTGCTGGCGTTCATGGCCAACTGGTTGGCCTGGCGGGCGCTGTCAGCGGACTGGCGCACAGTGCTGGTCAACTGCTCCATGCTGCTGGCTGTGCGCTGCAGGTTACTGGCGGTCTGCTCGGTGCGCGCACTCAGGTCCTGGTTGCCGCTGGCAATCTCGGAACAGGCAACCTCAATATTGGAGGCACCAGCGCGTACGGCAGAGACCGCCACATCCATGCGCACCAGTGTGGCCTTGAGTGCCTGGCCACCTGCAGTCAATGTGGTGACACCGGAGACATCCAGGGCAATGCCATCTGTGCGGTTCACGCCCGCGACCAGCTCACCGAGTTCATCACCCTCTTTGGCAGCCCGCACCATGCCGGTCACCAGCACCACCTCCACAGCGCTCTGGACCACCACATAGACGACATGCAACATCACGCGACCAAAATCAGGCTCGGTCAGGCAATACAGGCCGAAACCGGACGCCTGCAAGCGGTCAAAAAAAACGTGGTGCACCGCAAACAGCGCGGCACCAAACACAATCACTTGCCACTGCCGGTACACCAGCAGCACAGCCAGCGCCACAAACACACCAAAATGGAACTCCAACATGCCCTGCGCCAGCTGGATGTGCAATGCCACCAGGCTGACCAGCACAAAGGTGAGCACATAACGGCTGACCGAGCTGCCTTTGGCCCCCGAGTAAACCAGCCCCGCCATCGCCAGCAGCGCCACGGTGGCGCCAATGGCCAAACCCGCATCCACAAACTGGAACCCCAAAATAAAACTGGCGATGGCACTGAGTCCGATCGCCAGCAAAATAATCCGGTCGCCAAAAATGGCCGACTGTGAGGCGCCATTGTTCGATTGGGTGTTGTCCATGAATACTGCGTCCTTACTAATCAAATCAAATGAAACCGTCTTGAGCTTATAGCCATACCGTATGCCAAGCGATGGCCGACCAAGTCAGTCGGGTATGTAGATCAACTCGGCGTACTCGCGCACCATGCGGGTGGCAGAAAATCGTGGTCCGTGGGTCATCAGGCTGCGCCGCATCATCGCCACCCAACGCTGAGGCACGCCCTGCGCGTCGCGCTCGTGAAACATGGGCACCACCGACTGCTCCAGCAAATCAAAGAGCGCGCGGGCATCGCGCAGATCTTGGGCGGCCTCACTCAGGTCCGGGTCCACGTCTCCGTTGATGGCCCAGCCGTTGGTGCCGTCAAAGGCCTCGGCCCACCAGCCGTCCAGCACCGAGACTTGCAGGCCGCCGCCCAGGCAAGACTTCATGCCGCTGGTTCCGCTGGCCTCGTTCGGTGGGCGCGGCACATTGATCCACACATCGCATCCCGACACCAAATGACCTGCCAGGGGAATGTCGTAGTCCTCCAGAAAAGCGGCCCGTCCGCTCACCGACGGAGACCGCTTGAGCGCAAACACCTGACGCACCACCTCTTTGGCGGCCGTATCGTCCGGGTGGGCTTTGCCGGCGAACACAAACTGCACCGGCTGCTCGCCCCCAATCAGGGCCAGCGCGCGCTCAGGCAACAAGGCCACCAGGTGCAGGCGCTTGTAAGTGGCCAGACGGCGGGCAAAACCAATCGTGATCCGCTCGGGGTCAAAGCCGCTGTTGGGCGCCGCAGCGTAATCCAGGGGATCGCCCCGGCGCAGCCGGTCGCTGGTGGCACGCCGGGTGATCATCTCCACCAGTTGCCGGCGCGCACTGCAGCGCGCCGCCCACAACTCAGCCGCCGGAATGTCCTGAATCGGGGCCCAGGTGGCGCTTTGGTCGGCACGGGTCAACCAGCCCTCGCCCAAATAGCGGTCCAGCAGCTCCCGCATGGGCCCATGCAACCAGGTGGGGATGTGAACCCCATTGGTGACATGCGTGATGGGCACATCGGCCACAGCCCGGCCCGCGAACAAGGGCTGCCACATGGCGCGGGCCACTGCGCCGTGGCGCTGGCTCACGCCATTGGCATGGCGGCTGGTCCGCAGGGCCAGCGCCCCCATGCCCATGGGCTGGTTGGGGTTGCCGGGATCAATCCGCCCCATGGCCAGAAACTGCTCGCGGTCGCCCACCAGATCGGCAATGCGCCCCAGCATCGCCAGCACCTCATGGCGCTGGTAAGTCTCGTTGCCGGCAGGCACCGGGGTGTGGGTGGTGAACACCACCTGCTCGCGCACTCTTCTCCAGGGGTCATCGACCCAGCCCTCAGCCCGTGCCTGGAGCATCAACTCAAACACCCCCAGCGCCGAGTGCCCCTCGTTCAGGTGGTATGTGGCTGGCGCAATGCCCAGTGCGCGCAAGGCCCGCACACCCCCAATACCCAGCACCGCGTACTGGGCCAGCCGGATCGCCCGACTGCTCTCATACAGGCGCGAAGTCACCCAACGCCCGACCTGGCTGTTTTGCGCCAAATCGGTGTCCAGCAAATACAGCGGCACCCGGCCCACATCCACCCGCCAGATCTGCACCGCCACGTTTTCATCGTCAATCGGCACGTTCACCGTGACCGGCCGTCCGTCTGCGCCCGTCACCCGGACGCAGGGCAGCCGCTCGGGGTCCGCATCGAGCCAGTATTCATATTGATAACCCGTGACATCAATGCGCTGGTGAAAGTAGCCGGTGCGGTACATCAGGCCCACGCCCACCAGGGGCAGCGCCAGATCGGACGCTTCTTTGAGAATGTCACCCGCGAGAATGCCCAAGCCACCGGAATAGATGGGGAGCGACCCATGCACGCCAAACTCCGAACAGCAAAAGGCCACCGGATGCGTGGCGGTCAGCGCGCCCTGGGCCACAGGGCGGGCCCGGTCGGCGGCCAGTTCGGCTGCAATGCGGCTGACCCAACCCACAAACCCGCTGTTGGCAGCCGCGCTGGCCAGCAAGGTGGGGTGGGTTTCGGTCAACAGCCGCCGTGGGTTATGGCCGGTGCGGGCCCAGCGTGGTGGGTCAATCGCCTCGAACATCGCCGCACCGTCCTTGGTCCATGACCAGCGGTAGTCATAGGCGATGCGGGCGAGCGCACGCAGCGGCTCAGGCAACACCTGCGCCAGCTCGTTCACCGCGCGCTCCAGCTCGC
>CAZBKX010000778.1:0-2522 GCA_964492535.1 uncultured Rhodoferax sp.
CTCCAAAATGCTCTGTAGCCCGCATCAGGCCTCAGTTTTTGGGGATTTTAAGAGGGTCAACTGAGGAAAATAGGGTTATAGCAATCGGGGTGTAGCAGTCTGACTGGCCAGAAGTGGGGCACTTCGTGTGTCCATCGGAGCGTGTCCAAGATCAGCTTGAAACGCCATCCACGATCACACAGAAACGCCGTCCACGATCGCTGAAATACGCACGTGGCTGAAATGTCGGCTCCATGCCGGTAGACTGGTTGGGGCGAGTTTGGGGTCGACAACTACCTCGAGACGCTGCCTCCCTGTACAGACAGCCTGGTCAAGCATCCCTCACCAAGGGGTTTGCGAAAGACCTGACCACAGTTCATGGAGGTCAGGGAAACGCCATTTGGCCGGGTCTTCGCGGCTGACGATTTTTTCTTTATGTTCAGGGCGAGACAAGTCAATGATCTGCGGCAGTATCCGAAGGTTTAACTTGGTCGAAAAAAATACTTTGACACACGGTGTCGTTAGCGACTTGGAGGTCTGATCCACCACCACGCCAATTCGTCCAGAAGATAGCTGCACCAGAGAGCCGACCGGATAAATGCCCATGCTCTTGACAAACGCATGAAAAACATGAGGATCAAAATGCCCGTTAGCCCATTCAGCCATCTTGCGGAGTGACTCGGCAGGGTCCCAGCCGGCTTTGTAGGGTCTGTTGGATGTGATGGCATCGTATACATCACAAACTGCGCCCATCTTGGCGAACAAACTGATCTCAGGGCCCTTCAAACCAGAAGGATAGCCAGAGCCGTCGGTCTTCTCATGGTGGTGCAGACAGACATCCAAGACTACAGGGTCTACGTTGACTCCACCCAATAGCATCTTGTGGCCCTCAACAGGATGGCTTTTGATAACGGAGAACTCTTCGTCGGTGAGCTTGCCCGGCTTGTTGAGTATTTCCATGGGCATCACCGCCTTACCTAGATCGTGCAGCAAGCCAGCCAGGCCCGCCGACCTTACCTGACCCTCATCCAAGCCCAGTTGCTTGGCTAAAGCGACCATCATGGCGCAGACGGCCACCGAATGCATGTAGGTATAGTCATCCGCGGTTTTGAGACGCGCCAGGCTGATAAGTGCTCCGGGGTTGCGGGACACAGAATCCGATATTTCCTCGACCAACAGCTTGGCTCCACCCACATCCACGGTATTGCCCATGCGGGCTTCCTCAAACATGGACACCACGGCCTGCCTCGATTGCCTCACGATCTTTGTGGCACGCGCTATCTCTTTTGAGGCTGGGAGGGGTTCAATATGCCGCGAGCTGTCAGCCACATTTTTCCGATCAACCTCAACCTGCCGCTCCGACTCTGCCTCCAAGACCGCTGACTCACCACCCGCGATATCCAAGCCCTTCGCAGAGTCAATCCACACTTCTTTGATGCCGCTGGAGAGAATAATCTGCAAGTCCTTTGCGTCCAGCAAAACAAAACCTGTGCGCCAAAACGGGTGATCCATCCAGGAGCCACAAAACTCCTTGATATGCATCCCTAAGGTCAACTGCCCGACAGCAATACGTTTAAGCATGAAAAGCCACTATTGAAAAATTAGCCCAAACGACAATTCGACCGAGACCAGTGCATTGACTGACCAATAGTCAGTGCAAATGGCGAGGTTTACGCCCGCCGCCGTGTCCCACACCACCGTGTCCACCACCCGAACCGCGCGGGGGCTTTCCAATTTGAAGCGAACTCACGAGGTCATCAAAGCGTTGGCTGAATAGCTTGTCAATTTCAGCAACGATGCCTCCCAGTTCTGATCCATCAAAGTGCCGTTCCATCATATTCACGACGTCCTGCACCAATAAATCACGCTGGACCTGCATGATGGCAGCAGGATCCGGACCCACAAAAAGCATCAGAAAGTCGTCTCGGGACTCGGCATCGGACTCTTCGTCTTCATCGTCAAACTCTGCATCGTAGAAGGTAACTTCAATGGCTGCACCTGCCTGCGCCAAATCGTTCAAATTCATGCACATCTCATCCAGCACCTGGCGAAAATCATCATCGCCCGCCACTGTCCAACACATCTGCAAAAGATGCTCCTGCACATCAAACTTGATGCCTGGCTCATCTTCATATGAACTACCAGCAGCGTCAGCCAGTGAGCGAGCCCCAGCATATTTCCATAAGGGCTTCAGCGCATCCTGAACCTGGCTAAAGCCGACGTCAGATCGCACGGCAACCTGCCCGTGAACATGAATCTCAAAAGGAGCGTTATAGCGTGACATGAATTATGGGTAGGCTTTTGGGAGTCACCACCGGCGACCGGCTTGGCTGGGACTCATGGTTCTAGTCAATTGAATCTGAAAAGCTCTGCAAATCAGATCCGACATCTATCAATTGATCCCCATTGGTTGAAAATCGAAACCGCCGGGATTGATTGTGCCACGCGAAAGCGGGATGATTGAACCTATTTTCCTCAGTTGACCCTCTTAAAATCCCCAAAAACTGAGGCCTGATGCGGGCTACAGAGCATTTTGGAGGATC
>CAZBKX010000779.1:0-3869 GCA_964492535.1 uncultured Rhodoferax sp.
GTGCTTGTTATTCATCTGAAAATGATAGCTATTGGCTCAATTTCTGACAGCATGTTCGTGCTAACTACCTGGAGTAGTTTGGGTGGGATTTCAATTAGGAATTGCCATCCAGCCAGCAATTTGCTTTGGGATCGACCGATACTTATGATTTCATTGCATGAAAATTCGATACAGCCAGGCTGGATCGACACCTCAACCGTATTGGATCTTCTCGATGCACAGTTCAACCCCCAGCCAGGCCCACCGCGTCCACGGACGTGCATTTGCGCATATTGCGGCGTTTCACCCCGAAATCACCGCCTTTCGGCGTGACCTGCATGCGCACCCCGAACTGGGGTTTGAGGAGTTCTATACATCCAAACGGGTGCATGAGGCACTGAAAGTGTGCGGTGTGGATGACATTCACACAGGCATCGGCAAGACCGGTCTGGTGGCGCTCATCAAGGGCCGGGGCACCGCCCAAAGAGGCAAGATGATTGGCTTGCGGGCCGATATGGACGCTTTGCCTCTGACTGAGCACAACGACTTTGCCTGGAAGTCGGCCACGCCCGGTTTGATGCACGGCTGTGGCCATGACGGCCACACGGCGATGTTGGTGGGCGCCGCGCGTTACCTGGCCGAGACCCGAAACTTTGACGGCACGGCTGTGTTGATTTTTCAGCCGGGTGAAGAGGGCTATGCCGGCGCCCGGGCCATGATTGAGGACGGGCTGTTTGAGCGTTTTCCGGTGCAGTCGGTCTACGGCATGCACAACTGGCCAGCCATGCGGCCGGGCACCATTGGCCTGAATCCCGGTCCCATGATGGCCGCCGCTGACCGGGTCACGATCGAGATTACCGGTCAGGGTGGCCATGGTGCGCATGCTTACCAAACGGTTGACCCGGTGTTGGTGGCGGCTCACATCATCACGGCAGTGCAAAGCATTGTGTCGCGCAACGTCAAGCCGCTCGACAGCGCTGTGATCAGTTTGTGCGCCATGCGGGCTGGCGAGATGAGTGCCATGAGTGTGATACCGGGCCATGCCACGTTGGTGGGCACCGTGCGCACCTTCAGTCGGCACGTGCAGGACCTGGTGGAGGCGCGTTTGTCGGAGATGTGCCAGGCGGTGGCCCTCGGTTTTGGCGCATCGGCCACGGTGACTTATGAGCGCGTGTACCCGGCCACCATCAATACCGCTCCCGAGGCTCACTTTGCGGCCAGTGTGGCCACCAGTCTGGTCGGGCGCGACCGGGTGGTGCGCGACCTCGAGCCCAGCATGGGGGCCGAAGATTTTTCGTTCATGTTGCAAGTCAAACCCGGTGCGTACATGCGCATTGGACAGGGAGAAGAAAACGGCGTGGGCAGCTGCTTTCTGCACAACAGCCGTTACGACTTCAATGACGACATCCTGCCTTTGGGCGCTGCGCTGCATGCCAGTTTGATCGAGCATGCCTTGGCGTTACCATCCACCTGACATCCCTACTTTTTTCAACAGGAGATTATCGTGAAATTTAAGAGAAATCTGACTCTATCCGGCGTATCTATTGCCTTGGCTGCTATGAGTCTGGGAGCATCCGCAGTCACTTTGCGAGTCGGTAATCAAGGCGATGCCCTGGCGATGGACCCCCATTCGCTCAATGAATCCCTGCAACTCACGATTGTTGGCAATGTATTCGAGCCTTTGGTGAGCCGCGATCGGGACTACAAGCTGACGCCGGCTTTGGCGACCGACTGGAAGCAAACTTCGCCCACGGTGTGGCGCTTCAATTTGCGCAAAGGCGTTGTTTTTCACGATGGCACACCGTTCACTGCGGACGATGTGATCTTCAGTTATGAGCGTGCCAAGGGCGATGGCTCGGACATGAAGACCTATGTGGGACAGATCAAGGAGATCAAGAAAATTGATGACCACGCGGTGGATTTCATCCTGAATGCGCCGTTTCCGATCCTGCCTGAGCTGTTCACGCAGTGGCACATGATGAGCAAGAAGTGGTGCGAGACCAACCAGGCCCTCAAGCCGGTGGACCGCCGCAAGGGCATTGAAAACGCGGCCTCGTTCCGTGCCAATGGCACGGGACCTTACCGCCTGCGTGAGCGTCAGCCGGGTGTGCGCAGCACGTTTTCGCGCAATGGCACCTACTGGGGCAAGATTGATGGCAATGTGGACGAGGTGATCTTCACCCCGATTGGCAACGACGCCACCCGCGTGGCTGCCTTGTTGTCGGGTGAGCTCGATGTGATGGAGCCGGTACCGGTGCAAGACGTGGAGCGGCTCAAGAAAGACGCCAAGCTCAAAGTGATGCAGGCCCCGAGTTGCGCGTGATCTTTTTGGGCATGGACCAAAAGCGCGATGAGTTGCTGTTTTCCAACGTGAAGGGCAAGAATCCGTTCAAAGACAAGCGGGTTCGCCAGGCGTTTTACCAAGCGCTGGATATTGAAGGCACCAAGAAAACCGTGATGCGCGGCGCGTCCACGCCCATGGCCCTGCTGCTGCCACCTCAGGTGAGTGGTTACGTTGAAGAGTTGGGCAAGCGCCTGCCCTATGACGTGGAGGCCGCCAAGAAGTTGATGGTGGACGCGGGTTACCCCGGCGGCTTTGAGGTCAAGATGAATTGCCCGAATGACCGCTACGTGAATGACGGCGAAATCTGCCAGGCCGTGGCTGCCAATTTGTCCAAAATCGGGGTCAAGATCAATCTCGAGGCTGAAACCAAAGGCACGTATTTCCCGAAAATCCTGAGCCGCAACACCAGCTTCTATATGCTGGGCTGGACCGCCAGCACGGTCGATGTGCACAACGTGCTGTACCCGATCATGTCGTCAGCGGGTGAGGCGGGTCGCGGGCAGTTCAACCTCGGCTCATACAGCAATGCCCGCGTGGACGAGCTGACACAAAAGATCGCCTCAGAGACCGATCTGAAATTGCGTGGCGACATGATCAAGGAAGCCCTGAAGATTCACCAGGACGATGTGGGTCACCTGCCTCTGCACCAACAGGCGCTGAACTGGGCCACCAAAAAGAAGGTGGGCCTGGTTCAATGGCCAGACAACGGCATGCCGTGGAAATACGTCAAAGTCAATCCGTGATTGATTGACGGACTGACAGAATGAACAAAGCGGCTCGTGGGCCGCTTTGTTTTTTTCAGGTGTAGCGCTTGTTGCGCAGATTTTTCTTCATCTCCTGCAGCCTCGGTTGCAGGGCTTCACCGCCAATGCTCAAGGCCACGCTGGTGGCCACAATGTCGATGATCAGGAGGTGGAGCAGCCGTGACACCATGGGGCTGT
This sequence comes from uncultured Rhodoferax sp., assembly GCA_964492535.1. Classification (GTDB taxonomy): domain Bacteria; phylum Pseudomonadota; class Gammaproteobacteria; order Burkholderiales; family Burkholderiaceae_C; genus Rhodoferax. The sequence continues at coordinate 3,265 of CAZBKX010000779.1, forward strand.
AGCGGTCATAGCCTTCAGGGTGATCTGCTGCCAGATGGATGTCGCCCGCTGCGGCCAAAGGCGATCCGCTGGCGGTGATGGTGATGGTGGTGGCCCCATGCTGGCGAGCAATGTCGCAGGCATCCATCAGGTCGCGGGTGCGGCCTGAATTGGAAATCACCACCACGCAGTCCCCCGGCCCCAGCAAGGAGGCGCTCATGACCTGCATGTGGCCGTCGCTGTAGGCTATTGCGTTGACCCCCAGGCGAAAGAATTTGTGTTGTGCGTCTTGCGCGACCACGCCAGAGTTACCCACACCAAAAAACTCGATGCGCTTGCCTTGCCGGTAGGCCGAGACCAGCGCCTGGGTGGCCTTGTCGATGGCGGCGGTGCTGGCTTCGTTGCGGTACTTCAGGAACGCGGCCACGGTGTTGTCAATGACCTTGACCATGATGTCGCTGGGCTTGTCATCTGCATCCACACTGCGGTGAATGAAGGGCACACCCTCGCTCACACTGCCGGCCAGCTTGAGTTTGAAGTCTGACAAGCCGTTGTAGCCCACGCTGCGGCAAAACCGCACCACCGTGGGTTTGCTTACATGGGCGCTGTCCGCCAGCACGCTGATG
>CAZBKX010000780.1:0-2308 GCA_964492535.1 uncultured Rhodoferax sp.
TTTGTTGAAAATAATGACCGAGTGTGCCTGATGACACAAGGCCTTGCGCATTGAAATGGCTGGCTGCGGGAATGAAGCGCTCCTCAAAGCCCAGGCGCGTGACGCTCCACGGAGCGCGGGGAAAACGGGAGTCATGCTGTAATACTTGCGGGTATCAAAAAATACTTCTAAGTTTTTACTCGCTATTCCTCAAGGACGACCCATGAAAATCTCCCTCATCTCAGGCGCTGTTTTACTTGCAACGAGTCTGACAGCCCACGCTCAGGAAAGTGGGCTCCCGCTATGGGAGGTGGGCGTCTTTGGCGGCGCAGCCTCTACCCCGGCCTACCCCGGCGCCGATAGCCGGACCTCTCGGGCGCTCGTCATTCCCTATCTGATTTACCGTGGCGAAGTGTTTCGCTCAGACCGTGGCGGCATCGGTGCGCGCGTCTTTCGCACCAACGACCTGGAGTTGGACATCGGGTTTGCCGGCTCATTGCCTTCCGACTCCGAAGCAACCGCTGCGCGTGCGGGTATGTCGGATCTGGGCACCTTGATTGAATTTGGTCCGCGCGTGAAATGGACCCTGGCCCGCCCAGCACCCGGTACCCAGTTGCGCCTGGAGTTGCCCGTGCGCGCCGTGCTGGAATTCAACAGCGGAGTCAATGGCCAAGGTGTGGCGTTTGAGCCCGAGCTGGTTTATGAAATGCGCAATATCGCTGGCGGCTGGAGTCTGTCGGCCAGCGGCAGCCTGGTGTGGGGCGACCGCAAACTGAACAACTACTTCTATGGCGTAGCGCCGCAGTTCGCCACAACCAGCCGGCCCGCTTTCGAGGCCCAATCGGGTTTGATTGCAAGCCGTGTGGGCTTGAGCACGTCCAAAGAGATCACGCCTGACGTGCGAGTCTTCGGATTTGTCCGTTATGAGAGTTACAGCGGCGCCGCCAATCTGGCCAGTCCGCTGCACCAGGCCTCCAACGGATCTTCCGTGGGCGTCGGCGTCGCCTGGACCCTGGGACGGTCCGCTCAACGGGCTGCCAACTGATAATCAGCTGCTGATTCGTCCTTTGCATCCACCACAAGACATAGGCTGCAATTTCCGTACGAATGGCTCGGACAAGCCCGTCGGCCACCCATGCGCCGCCGAGACCCAAGCCTTTGAAATCCTGATCAACCGCCAAACGCCCCATGCGTACGGCAGGCACCGAAGGGTAACGAGGGAGTTTCTTACCCAAATTCACGGGTAATTCCGAAAGCAACAAAGACGTTGACGCCAAGGTGTAAAAACCCGCAAGGCGCTGATCATGGGTGAGTGCGGTCATGTGCCTGGTGTCCTATGCTCCATGTTTGAAAGTGCTGTTTAAACGAACATTTGATTAAACCGGTCATTTCCTTACAATAAAGTAAGGCGAAAGGAACCACAATGACCACAGCAACTATTTCATCAAAAGGACAAATCACCATCCCGGCAGACGTTCGGCATGCTCTGCATGTCGATACGGGCGACCGCGTTGAGTTTGTCGAAATCGAACCAGGCCGTTATGAATTCGTAGCGGCAACCCGCTCAGTCACCGAGTTAAAAGGCATGTTCGGTAAAGCCACGCGAACCGTTTCGATTGAAGAAATGAACCGCGCCATTGCCAGCCAAGGGGCGTCGGCCCGATGATTGGATTGGATACAAACGTGCTGGTGCGTTACATCATGCAGGATGACCCCAAACAGTCCCCCAAGGCCACACAGATCGTGGAGTCCTTGGAGGGCGTCGGGAGTGGGTACGTGACGCTGGTTTCGCTTGTTGAGCTGGTATGGGTTCTCAGTGCGAGCTTTGATCTGGCCCGCCCTCAGGTAGCACAGGCCCTGGAAGGCATCATTCGGACCAAGCAATTCAAGATTGAGAGCGCAGACCAGGTGATACGGGCACTGCGAGTTTTCAAGGTGGGTAAGTCTGATTTTGCGGACTGCCTTATTGAGCGTTCAGCCAACAGTGCCGGGTGCGAGAAGACCGTCACATTTGATGTCAATGCGTCCAAGCATGCGGGTATGACCCTGATAGGTTGACAACTCAGATTGGCCAACGCTCATCACCCGGACAACAAGCTCGCCTTTGAGTTCACAACCTCCCGGGCGTCGACACTTGAGCTTGATTAACCCACAAGCTCTTGAAAGTATCTCAAATGCCCTTATCATTAGCACTCATAGGAGTGGAGTGCTAACAAGCGTTTGCTTTTTTGGTGCCACTTCTTAAATTCATCGAACGCCAGCTTGATCGAGTTGGCGCTCTTGTTTTAAACCTTCATATTCAAACCCATAGGAGTCACCATGAACCTTC
>CAZBKX010000781.1:0-18899 GCA_964492535.1 uncultured Rhodoferax sp.
CTGCCCAACGACGGCAAGGTGATCGAGGATGCGCGCAGCTACAAGTGAGTGCGAATCCTAGGTAGTTTCCGCAGTGAACAAATCGCATAAAGAGCCTATGCTTTAGTCTGATTGTTGGAAAACTAATTAGGAGACACTGGATGAAGCGTTTATTGATTGCCGCTGCTGCAGCCACCGCCATGCTGGCCAGCGCACAAACTTACCCGGGCAGCAAAACCATCACTTTCGTGGTGCCTTTTGCTGCAGGCGGTCCGACTGACCGGGTTGCACGCGATCTGGCCGTCGCCATGGCCAAGACCTTGCCAGGTGGCAATTTTGTGGTGGAAAACGTGAACGGCGCCGGTGGCACCATCGGGGCGACCAAGGTGGCTCGAGCCACTCCGGACGGACACACGCTGTTGTTGTGGCACATTGGCATGGCTTCCACGGCTGGCCTCTATCGTAAGTTGCAGTACAAGCCCCTGGAGGACTTTGAGTACCTGGGCATGGTGAACGATGTGCCCATGACCCTGATTGGCAAGCCCCAGTTGGCGGCCAACACCTACCGCGATTTTGAGAGTTACATTCGTGCCAACAGCGGCAACCTGAATATCGCGCATGCAGGCTTGGGTTCCGCCTCGCACCTGTGCGGCTTGATGTGGCAGTCCGCAGTAAACGCCAAAGAAGCCATGACCACCATCCCGTTTGGAGGCACTGCACCCGCGATGACCGCCCTGATCGGCGGCCAGGTGGACTTGATGTGTGACCAGACCACCAACACCACAGCGCAAATCGAGGCAGGCAGGGTCAAGGGTTTTGCGGTGACCACGCCCCAACGTCTGAACAGCCACAAGACGCTCAAGGACTACCCCACGTTGGCCGAGATGGGCCTGAAGAACTTCAACCTGACCATCTGGCACGGACTGTATGCGCCCAAGGGTACCCCCGCCCCGGTGCTCAAGCAACTCAACGACGCCATGAAGCAAGCTTTGAAAGACCCTGAGTTCATCAAGAAACAAGAGGGGCTGGGTGCCGTGGTGGTGACCGACAAGCGCATGGAGCCGGCTGGGCACAAAGAATTTGTGACCGCTGAAATTGCCAAGCTCAAACCCTTGATTGAAGCGGCTGGCAAGTTCGCTGACTAAGCGACAAGCCTGTGATTCAAAAGCCGCCTGACCCTTGTCCGGCGGCTTTTTCCATGGGAATTTTGATTCACAAAAATGATGATTGAAGGAGGTGGTACGCCAAAGCCCACCCCGGCCAGCTCAACATGGCGTCCAGCGGCAGGGGCACATCCATTCACCTTGCAGGCGAGTTGTTCAAGTCCATGACCGGTACCTTCATGACCCATATTCCCTACAGCGGTTCAGGTCCGGCCATGATGGGCATGGTGTCCGGCACTGTGGATGTGATGTTTGACAACCTGCCCTCCAGCATGGCGCAGATTAAAAGCGGCCGACGGACAGCTTTTGCGGTCACCAGCGGCCAGCGCTCAGGCGCCATGCCTGAATTGCCCACCGTTGAGGAGGCGGGCCAGCTCAAGGGCTTTGAGGCCAGCAGCTGGTTTGGTTTGCTGGCGCCCGCCGGTACCCCGGCTGATGTGGTGCTGAAGCTGGGGCAGGCCACCGCCAGCGCGTTGAATTCGCCCGCCATCAAGGAAAAATTGTTGGCTCAAGGCGCAATTCCCAGTGGCAATAGCCCCCATGCGTTTGCAGCGTTCATTGATGCTGAAATCAACCAATGCACGCCTGTGGTCAAGGCGTCTGGCGCCCGGGTCGATTGAGCGCCTTCCGAGCACGGGAGTGATTTACACGCCCCAGACGATCTCGGCCCCGTCTTTCTGGCATCGGCGCAGCATGTCAATGAAGGGCGTGGCGCGCTGACGCAGCGAGATCGCCTCCGGGCGAGGCGGGGGCTCGTTTTTTTCCTGGGCTAACGCTGTGGCCGCCTTGTGCTCGGCCTCTTCCCGGAGGATGGCTGTGTCCAGTGCCGCAATGGCCTCCAGCATCTGGCCGGGCAAGATGATGCCCTGAGCCGCGGATGCACTGGGGCTGTCTTTGCCGATGATCTCCAGCACGCGCTGGCCATTAGGCTGCAGCATGATGACATCGCCGGTTGATTTGGATTTGAATTTGTAGAGCATAGAGACCCATCGTAAACTCTTCTTCTGATGCGCGCTTTTCGGTTTGCCCTCCTATTGATGCTTGTCCACTGGTTGGTGGGCTGTGCTGATTCGCGCTATTACCTGCAATCGGTGGGCGGTCACCTGCACATGATGCAGGCGGCCCGGCCTCTAAAGCACTGGTTGGCCGACGAGGCCGTGGCCCCTGCCCTGAAGCAACGCCTCGCGCTGGCCCAGCGCATTCGTGAATTTGCTGTGACTGATGTGGGTTTGCCTGATAACACCAGTTACCGGCGCTTTGCCGATCTGCAGCGCCGGGCGGTCGTGTGGAACGTGGTGGCCGCGCCCGAGTTCTCCCTCGAGCTCAAAACCTGGTGTTTTCCGGTGACCGGCTGTGTCGGTTATCGGGGTTATTTCAGCGAAGCCGATGCGCGCGCACACGCCCAGACCTTGCGCGAGGAGGGGCTGGAAGTCAGCGTCTACGGCGTGCCCGCTTACTCCACGCTGGGTTGGTTGAATTGGGCCGGTGGCGACCCGCTGCTCAATACCTTCATTCACTACCCCGAGGGCGAGTTGGCCCGAATGATCTTTCATGAACTCGCCCATCAGGTGCTTTACGTGCAGGACGACACCGTATTCAACGAGTCATTTGCCACCGCGGTGGAGCGACTCGGTGGCGAACGCTGGCTGGCGCAGCAAGGCGGGCCTGCCGCCCAAAAGGAGTACGCCGAGTTTGATGCCCGACGTCGTCAGCTTCGCGCGCTGTCGGCGACAACCCGGGCCCGCCTGACTGCACTCTATGCTCAGCCGGATTTGCCAGGCGCTGATCGGGTGTCATTGCTCGCGGCTAAACAGCAGGTGATGAAGGGTTTTCGGGCAGACTATGAACGACTCAAAATGGCTTGGGGTGGTTACAGCGGCTACGATGGCTGGGTGGCCGGAGCCAACAACGCAGCTTTTGGCGCCCAGGCGGCCTACGATGAACTCGTGCCCGGCTTTGAGGCACTGTTTGAGCGCGAGGGCCAGGACTGGCAACGCTTTTATAAAGCGGTCAGACAATTGGCGACAATGCCGGCAACTGAGCGCACACGCGCCTTGAAACATCTATCAGGAGACTTGACCCGTGGCTGATCTACACATTCTGCGCGAGCACACCCTGGGGCTCACCGAGGCGCGAAAAATTGCCTTCAAATGGGCCGAGCACGCCGAAGAAGAGTTCGGCATGAGTTGCACTTATGAAGAGGGTACAGTGGCAGATGATGTAAGTTTCACGCGCTCCGGCGTGAGTGGCAACTTGGCCGTGACTCACGACAAGTTTGAATTGAGTGCCAAACTTGGATTTCTGCTGGGCGCTTTCAGGGGCCAAATCGAGAGTGAAATTGTGAAGAACCTGGACGACTTGCTTGCCCCCAAATCGACTGCCAAAGTGGCCGCCAAGCCACATGTCAGGCCACACGCCAAAATCCCTGCCAAGGCCAGCAAACCCCGCACCATCCCGAAGTGACGGCGCGGTGGTGCCTCAACTCAAAGACTCAATCAGGTCCACATATTGCTGCATGGCGTCCTGGCTGCTGGTGCCTTTGATGCCATTCCAGGCGTCCCATTTGGCCCGTCCGACCATATCCGAAAAGCCGGGTTTTTTGTCGGCGTTGTCGCCTGCACTGGCTTGTTTGTACAGCGCGTAAATCTTGAGCAGGGTGGCGTTGTCGGGGCGTTCGGTCAGGTTTTTTGACTCGGCGACAGCGGCCTCAAATTTGGCTTGCAGATCAGACATGGTTTTTTCTCCAGATAGTGCGCGCGGGTGGTGCGGCCATGCTGCCGGAACCCGCCCCGCACGGGGTTAATTAAGGTGAACACCCCACTCACTTGGGGTATGTGCGCAGTATCTTACGACTCGTTTTGCCTACAAAATAGGGGGCCTTCCCCTAGAGCGTGGTTTGTGCTGCGTATATGCCCTGTCTGGAGTTTTCATGGTCACCCGAATCAGCCCTCAACAATCCGCTCCACGGACTTCGCCCTCCCCGGTGAACTCATCTGAGGAGGCTGCTCAAGCCGCACCTCGGGTCGTAGTGGAGCGCATGAGCAAGGTGGATACCGCCTGGCTGCGCATGGATTCTGCGAGCAATCTCATGATGATTGTGGGCGTGTGGGTCGTGAAGCCCTCGGTGAGTTACGAGGCAGTGTGCCAGCGCATCGAGGAGCGCTTGCTCAAGTACCCGCGCTTTGGCCAGCGGGTAGAACACGATGCCATGGGCGCGAACTGGGTTGCCGAGCAGGATTTTGACATCCACCGTCATGTGGTGATCGAGAAGCTGCCCGCCTCGCCCAAGGGCCGTGAGCAGCAGGCCTTGCAGGCCCGCCTGGCCGAACTCGCCATGCAGCCGCTGGATATGGCGCATCCCCTGTGGCAGTTTCATCTGGTTGAGAACTACCAAGGCGGCTCGGCCCTGATGGTGCGCATCCACCATTGCATCGCCGATGGTATTGCCTTGATTGCGGTGACCCAATCCATGATTGACGGCGGCGCCGAGCCGCCCAAGCGGCGTCGCAAACGATCGGCTGATGAGACCGCTGAGGACTGGATTTCGGAAACCCTGATCCGGCCATTCACCGAGGTCGCCGTGAAAGCGCTGGGCGCGGCAGGTGATGGCGCCGTTAATGCGATGGAGATGTTGATCGAGCCTAAAAAGGGGCTGGAGAAAGGCTTGTCCGGCTCCGTTGATCTGGCAAAAATGGCCTACCAGGTGGTGCGCGATGCCGCCGCCTTGGCGCTCATGCCTGACGACTCACCCACCCGCCTCAAAGGCACGCCAGGCCACGCGAAACGCGTGGCCTGGTGCGAGCCCATTCCACTGGACGAGGTCAAGGCGGTTGGACGGGCCCTGAATTGCTCCATCAACGACGTCTTGCTCAGCTGTGTGGCAGGCGCCATTGGCCAATATCTTCGGTCTTTTGGCGACGACACCGCGGGCAAGGAAATCCGCGCCATGGTGCCCGTGAACCTGCGCCCCATTGAAGATGCCTACAAGCTGGGCAACCGGTTTGGATTGGCGCCTGTGGTGTTGCCCATCGGCATTGAGAACCCGATTGAGCGGGTGTACGAGACCCGTCTGCGCATGGGGCAGATGAAAGGCAGCATGCAGCCCTTGCTGGCCTTTGGCTTGCTGGCCGTGGCGGGTTTGCTGGTGAAGCCCGCCCAAGATGCCATGCTCAGCCTGTTTTCCAAGAAGACCACCGCCGTGATGACCAACGTGCCCGGCCCGAGTCAAAAAATCAAGTTTTGTGGCTCCACGCTGGAGCAGAACCTGTTTTGGGTGCCTCAATCCGGCACGGTGGGTTTGGGGGTTTCCATTCTGAGCTACGGCGGCGGCGTGCAGTTCGGGGTGATCACGGACTCGACCCTGTGCCCCGATCCGCAAAAGATCATTGACAACTTCGAGCCCGAATTTGCCAAACTTACCCTGCTGACGCTCATGCTGCCTTGGGGTGAGTAAGTCTTTTTGCTATCTAATAAGTAGCTTTCAAGGTATGTTCTATGCCGGCTGGAGCCCTAAAAGATCATAAATAGGTTTAGGTGTCCAGTTCGACCTTGGCCAGCTCCACGTCCAGCCGTTCCATGGCGTCTATGGGTTCAGCGGCGGCGGCTTGTTGGTAAAGCCGGGTGGCCTCCAGCATCATCTTGTCGCCATCGAGCATCAGCATGGCGTTGGCGTATTCGACCATGCCCAGGGCTGACATGAAGTTCAGTTTCAAGGCCTGTTGGAATAAGCCCAGGCCGATGTCTTTTTTGGCACCGTAAGTCATCCCGCCAATCAGCGAGCCCACCTTGTCGATCACTTCTGCATGAAATGCCCCCAGCGCAATGTGGGCGTCGGCATGTTTGGGCTCCAGCTTGATGACGTTCTCAAGCTCTTCCTTGACTTTGGTGCCCAAGCCTTGTGCCAGCGCTTTGGCCACGCTGATGCCCTGGCTGTAGCGTCCCAGCGCGTAGGCTTGCCAGTAGTGCGCGTTGATGTTTTGGGGTTCGTTTGCGGCCTGATGACCGGCGCGCCGGGCAACGTCCATGTACAGGTCGAGCCGGTCTTTTTCTTTCTTCTCCAGGTAGGTCGCGTAAATGCACGCGGCCTTGTTGGCCACCGTCAGGCCGGCGCCGCCAATTTTGAGGCCCATCTCCATGGCCTTTTGAAACTCTCCGCTGTGAAACAAAGCCCAAGCCTCCAGCACGCTGGCATCTTGGGGTAGCGGTTCTGCATCACCGGCATGCAGCCGATCCCATTTTTTTTTGACGCTGTTGGCGTCAAAAACATAGTCTCCCGGGTAAGGGAAGGCGGTCCACTTGGCCATTTGTATCTCCTCATCCCGACTTATCTACTTGTCGGTCTGATTCTGATTGTAGGCGCCCACCAGTCGGAGCAAGTGCATGCGCTGAGCGCGTTCCAGATAGGGGGCCAGCAAGTTAAGGACGTGTTGTGCGCCCCGCATCAGCGCGGCTTGCGCATTCTCGGGCTCCAGTGCCCGACGGGGATCTCGCACGTACTCAAAACTCAGCCAATAGGTCAGGACCACCACCATGCTGGTGGCCGTGGGGGCCACTTCGCGTGAATCAATTTGCATGGCGCCCGAGCGACTCATGCCATCCAGCAGGGTCTTGACCGCCGATGTCATGTTTTTGATGACGCTCTGAAAATGCATCTCCAGCCTGCGGTTCTTGCTCAGCAGGTCATTGAGGTCGCGGTACAAAAACCGGTACTGCCAGATCAATTCAAACAGGCTGTGCACGAAGAACCAGGCGTCTTCCACATCGCGCACGCCGTCGCTGGCGTTGAGCAACTCGTTCAGGGCGGTCTCAAACCGGTTGAACAGCGAGTTGATCAACTCGTCCTTGGCCGGGTAATGGTAGTACAGGTTGCCAGGGCTGATGCCCAGCTCTGCCGAGATCAGGGTGGTGGAGACATTAGGCTCGCCAAACCGGTTGAACAGCTCCAGCGTGACTTCGAGGATCCGCTCGGCCGTGCGACGAGGTACCTTTTTTACCATGAGGAGCTTTGTTGGTGGGCAACCGAACGCACCACGTGGCCCAGGTCATCCATGATTTCTTGCAGGGAGGCGATGGATCGGCCCAGTTGGGTGGCCGGCTTGGGCAAGGCGCTCAAGTGGCGTTTTGGGTCGTCCAGCACCTCATGGTTCAGGCTGATGCCATGACGCCACAGCTTGGCCGACAGACCTGTCTTTTGGGAGCGCAGCATCTGGCGGGTTTGCTGGTAAGCGTGTTCCGCGAGGTGGCGCCGCTGCGCGTAGCTGAAAGTATTGGCCAAGTACATCTCCGGGTCCCGGTGGTCGGGCTCGATCAGGATGATGTCGGTGTTGGGATACAGGGTTTCATATTGCTTCATGCCCAGCACCAGCCGGGAGTGGATCATGGAGCGAAAGGTCTGGCTCAATACCCCAGGCAGGCCGCCATCAACGATGCGCGGAATGTGCTGTTTCTCGGTCGGCAATCCCCTGCGCATGACTTTGGCCACCTTGGGTGATGTAGCGTCAAACGGCACCAGTGGGTTCAGGCACAGCATCAGGTCCACGCCGTCATCCAAGGCCACCGTGGCGTGCATGGTCTTTTTCAGTGCGCCGTCTACATAGTAGTTGTCGTCAATTTCCACCGGCGGAAACAAGCCCGGCAGGGCGGAGCTGGCCTGAACCGCCTTGGAGATCGGCACATGGTCCCAGCCCGGTCGACCAAAGGGCGCCGCCTCGCCGCTGTCGAGGTTGGTGGCGACCAGGGTCAGATGGGTCTTGAGCTGCCGAAAATCGTTGGTGCGGCCATCTTTTGAGAATAGCCGTGACAACTCAACATCGATCTGATGGTTAGAGAAAATACCGGTAGGCAGCGCCGGTCCCAGGCGCTCCAATGCGTGAACGAGCGACTTGCGGCCCCCTGTGAAATGCCAGGCGGCAGACATCAGCAAGCTGGGCAGCATGATGGCACGCCGCGCAAATTCGCCATACGCAGGCGACAGCAGCCAGGACGGGTCGAAGGTTTCGGAGGGTTCGTTGTCGTTTTCAATAAAGGACGCGCACAACTCGCGCGGCGTCATGCCATTGGCCAGACCCGCCACAATAAAACCGCCGGCGGATACGCCGACATAGTGGTCCAGCTTGGTGAGGTCGATTCCCTTGAGGGACTCCTGCAGCGCACACAGCGCCCCGATCTCGTAAATCGCCCCCAGCGGGCCGCCGCCGGACAAGGCCAAACCTATTTTGAGAGGCTGTGCTGTTTTGCGTTTCATGATGGCAAAGTGTAGGGCTGTTGGCAGAAAAGCAATGTTGCGATGCAGCAAGCCCAGGTGCTTTCAGATGCAAAAGAGGGCGCATCAGCGCCCTCTTTCAAGGAAGGTCAAAGGATATGACCTAGATGGCTTGCGAAGAAAATCAGCCGAGCTGAGGTGCTCTCAGGCACGCCCCGGTCAGACCGCTTCTGCTGCCGTTTCAACGGCAGCGGCTTTGCGGGCGGGTGCGCGCTTTCTGGCAGGCTTGGCCGCAGCAGTGCTGGCTTCTTGTGCGGCAACCGGTGCCTTGACAACTCTTTTGGAGGCGGCTTTGGCGGGTGCTTTTACCGCAGCCTTGGCGGCTGCTTTGGGCGCAGCGCCTTTGGCGGACAACTTTTGAACGCTCTTGTTCAGCTCCTCAATGCGCTCAATCAGGGCCGCCACATCTTTGGCAGACGGCACGCCCAACTTGTTGAGGGCTTTGGCCACACGCTCTTCAAAAATGCTTTCGAGCTTGTCCCACTGGCCTGACGCTTTATGGGTGATGCCGTTGGCCATGGTGGACATTTTGCTGGTGGCTTCCGAGATTTTTTCTTCGGCAACCGACTGGGTCTTGCGCTGCAAGCTCACACCTTCTTTGACCAAGGCTTCAAAGGCCTTGCTGCCTTCGGCTTGCGCCTTGTTGAACGCGCCCAGGCCGGCTTGCCAGATTTGTTGTGCAGAATTCTTGACGGAGCCTTTCAGGGGCGCGCCGGCTTTTTTGGATGAGGCAGTCGTTTTGAGTTTCTTGACCATGGTGATCTCCGAACAGGTTGGGTAATAAGGGCGCCGCGCATCTGTCGTGGTTCTCGCCCAGATGAGTGCATGCGGGCTACTGTACGGCGCCGGGGGCTTGCCGTGTAGGTGAAGCATCCTAATTTTCTAGGGGCGGGACTCCAAGCCCAACACGGGTTTATGCTGAATGGAAGGGCGCGCATTATCGGCAAGAATGAGGGACTTAACTGGAGGTCTTCATGCAGTATTTCGTCACCGGTGCTACCGGCTTCATTGGCAAGCGTCTCGTCAAAAAACTGCTTGAGCGCAAAGGCTCTGTAGTGCACTTTTTGATCCGCAAGGAGAGCGAAGGCAAGGTGGCTGATTTGCGGCAGTACTGGGGCGTGAGCGCGGCCCGCGTGGTGCCTGTATTTGGCGACCTCACCACCAAAAAGCTGGGTGTGGCGGCAGACAGCATCAAGGCGCTCAAGGGCCAGATCGACCACTTTTATCATCTGGCCGCAGTGTATGACTTGGGCGCCGATGAGGCGAGCCAGATTGCCGTGAACATCGAGGGCACGCGCAACACCGTTGAGTTGGCCAAGGCCATTGACGCAGCCCATTTTCATCATGTGAGTTCGATCGCGGCGGCAGGGCTGTACGAAGGCGTGTTCCGTGAGGACATGTTCGAGGAGGCTGAGAATTACGAGCACCCGTATTTCATGACCAAGCATGAGAGCGAAAAAATTGTGCGCAAGGAGTGCAAGGTGCCCTGGTCGGTGTACCGGCCCGCTATGGTGGTGGGTGACAGTACGACTGGGGAAATGGACAAGATCGACGGCCCCTACTATTTTTTCAAGCTGATCCAGCGCATGCGCCAGTTGCTGCCGCCGTGGCTACCATCGATTGGGCTGGAGGGCGGGCGCATCAACATCGTGCCAGTCGACTTTGTGGTGGATGCGCTCGCCACCATCAGCCACCAGGAGAACATCGCCAAAAAGTGCTATCACCTGGTGGATCCGGTGGGCTACCGCGTCGGTGACGTGCTCGATATTTTCAGCAAGGCGGCGCATGCGCCCAAAATGAATTTGTTCGTCAATGCGGCCCTGCTCGGGTTCATTCCGCGCAGTGTGACCAAAGGCCTGATGGCGCTGGCGCCGGTGCGCCGGGTACGCAACGCCATCATGAAAGACCTGGGTTTGCCGGAAGACATGCTGACCTTCGTGAATTACCCCACCCGTTTTGATTGCCGCGACACGCTCGCCGCACTCAAGGGCTCAGGCGTGGCCTGCCCCAATCTCAAAGACTACGCCTGGCGCCTGTGGGACTATTGGGAACGCCACCTGGACCCCGATCTGCACATTGACCGCTCGCTCCGTGGCACCGTGGGAGGCAAAGTGGTACTGGTCACCGGCGGCTCGTCCGGCATTGGTCTCGCTGCTGCCCATAAGTTTGCGGAGGCAGGTGCCATCACCATCATCTGCGGACGTGACGTGGACAAGCTGGACGAGGCCTGCAAGGAAGCCAAGGCCAAAGGCTACAGCTTCATTGCCTACCCGGCCGACATTGCCGACATGACAGATTGCGACCGCTTCATCCAGCAGCTCGTTGCCGACCACGGCGGTGTGGACTTTCTGATCAACAACGCCGGCCGCTCGATCCGCCGGGCGATCGAGTCCAGTTACGACCGTTTCCATGACTATGAGCGCACCATGCAGCTCAACTACTTTGGTTGCCTGCGCGTGACCATGGGCTTTTTGCCCGGCATGGTGAGCAAGAAGAAGGGCCATGTGGTCAACATCAGCTCGATTGGTGTGCTCACGAACGCCCCGCGTTTCAGCGCCTATGTGGCGTCCAAAGCGGCGCTGGACGCCTGGACGCGCTGTGCCTCCAGCGAGTTTGCCGACCAGGGGATTTCGTTCACCACCATCAACATGCCGCTGGTGCGCACGCCCATGATTGCCCCGACCGGGCTGTACAACAATGTGCCGACCCTGTCGCCTGAAGAGGCGGCTGACATGATTGCGCAGGCCTGCATCTTCAAGCCGGTGCGCATTGCCACCCGCTTGGGCATGACCGGGCAAATTCTGCACGCCATCCTCCCACGCGTGGCGCAGATCGCCATGAACACCAGTTTCAGGATGTTCCCGGACTCGGGCGCCGCCAAGGGGGCCAAGCCTGGTGACAAGCTGCCTAAGCAGCAGTTGTCGCCCGAGGCGATTGCGATGCAGCAAATGATGCGTGGCATCCACTTCTAGGCTGGGCTGATCCGCGGCGATAATCAAAAGGCGCATAAAGCGCCTTTTTTTATGCAGACAGCTTAATAGGGGAAGCGAATGATTTTGGTCACGGGCGGTGCGGGGTTTATTGGCGCCAATTTTGTGCTGGATTGGCTGGCGCAGTCGGATGAGCCTGTACTCAACCTCGACAAGCTCACCTACGCGGGGAATCTGGAAAATCTCTCCCCCCTGGCCGGCGACCCCCGCCATGTGTTCGTGCAGGGTGACATCGGTGACAGCGCGCTGGTCGCTGGGTTACTGGCCCAGTACCAGCCGCGTGCAGTGCTTAATTTTGCGGCCGAGAGCCATGTGGATCGCTCCATCCACGGCCCCGAAGACTTCATCCAGACCAATGTGGTGGGCACCATGCGCCTGCTGCAGGCCGTGCGCTCCTATTGGCAGACGCTGGATGACGCGCCTCGCACTGCATTCCGTTTTCTGCATGTCTCCACCGACGAGGTCTATGGCAGCTTGGCGCCCAAGGACGCTGCGTTCACCGAGGTTAACAAGCTGGAGCCCAACAGTCCGTACTCCGCCAGCAAGGCGGCCAGCGACCATCTGGTGCGCGCCTGGCACCACACTTACGGTTTGCCGGTGCTCACCACCAATTGCAGCAACAACTACGGCCCGCTGCATTTTCCCGAGAAGCTGATCCCGTTGCTCATCGTCCATGCGCTGGCTGGCAAACCCCTGCCCGTATACGGCGATGGCCTGCAGGTGCGGGACTGGCTGTACGTCAAAGACCACTGCAGTGCCATTCGCCGGGTGCTGGAGGCGGGCCAGGTGGGTCAGTTGTACAACGTGGGCGGCTGGAACGAGAAGCCCAACATCGAGATCGTGCACACCGTGTGTTCGCTCCTGGACGAGTTGCGGCCCAAAGCCGATGGCACGGCCTACCAAATCCAGATCACCCATGTGCAGGATCGCCCCGGGCACGACCGGCGCTACGCCATTGACGCCAGCAAGATCGAGCGTGAGCTGGGCTGGCGGCCGAGTGAGACCTTTGAGTCCGGCATTCGCAAAACCGTGCAGTGGTATCTGGACAACCCCGAGTGGGTGGCCCATGTGCAAAGTGGAGCCTACCGTGAATGGGTGCAAACCCAGTATGCAGGCCAGCCTGCACCCTCGCCAGCGGCGGTGTACCCATGAAAATCCTTTTGTTCGGCCAAAACGGCCAGGTGGGTTGGGAGTTGCAGCGCAGTCTGGCGCCGCTGGGGGAGCTGGTGGCCCTGGATCGACACAGCACCGAGCTGCGTGGTGACCTGGGCAACTTGGCCGGCTTGGCGGCAACCATTCAACAGGTGCGACCGGACATCATCGTCAATGCGGCTGCCTATACGGAGGTTGACAAGGCCGAGAGCGAGCCTGCTGTGGCACGCACCATCAATGCCCTGGCGCCCGGCGTCATGGCGGAGGAAGCCGCCAAACTGGGCGCCTGGCTGGTGCACTACAGCACCGATTACGTGTTTGACGGCAGTGGCTCGCGGCCGTGGGTCGAGACCGATGCACCCGCGCCCTTGAGCGTCTATGGCCGGACCAAGCTGGACGGCGAGCAGCTCATCCAGGCGGCCTGCAAACAACACCTGATCTTGCGCACCAGCTGGGTATACGCCGCGCGCGGTGGCAACTTTGCCAAAACCATGCTGCGTCTGGCTCAAGAGCGCGATCGTCTGACCGTGATTGATGACCAGGTGGGGGCGCCTACCGGGGCCGAGTTGATTGCCGATGTCACCGCCCATGCTCTGCGTCAGCTGATGCAACGTCCCCAAGATGCTGGCCTGTACCATTTGGCGGCCCAAGGCGAGGCCAGTTGGTGTTCATATGCAAATTACGTTCTAGCCGTCGCATCATATGGGTCGAATGGTAATAAAAATATAGCATCCAAGCCCCTGGTGCTGAAAACAAGCACCGCCACACCCATACCGACGAGTGACTATCCCACCCCTGCACAGCGCCCCCTCAATTCCCGGCTGAACACCTCGCGGCTGCAGGAGACGTTTGGATTGACTTTGCCACCCTGGCAGCAGGGCGTGGCCCGCATGCTGGCCGAAACGCTTTAACCTGAGTGATAAAAATGACCCAACGCAAAGGCATCATCCTCGCCGGCGGCTCCGGCACCCGGCTGCACCCGGCCACCCTGGCCATGAGCAAGCAACTGCTGCCGGTGTACGACAAGCCCATGATCTACTACCCCATGAGCACGTTGATGCTGGGGGGCATGCGCGACATTCTGGTGATCAGCACGCCGCAGGACACGCCGCGCTTTCAGCAGCTGCTGGGGGACGGCTCTCAATGGGGGCTAAATTTGCAGTACGCCGTGCAGCCCAGCCCGGATGGGTTGGCGCAGGCGTTCATCATTGGCGAGAAGTTTTTGGGCAATGCCCCCAGCTCGCTGGTGCTGGGGGATAACATTTTCTATGGCCACGACTTTGTGCCTTTGCTGGCAGGTGCCGACAAGCAGGCGCGTGGTGCCACGGTGTTTGCCTACCATGTGCAGGACCCGGAGCGCTATGGCGTGGTGTCGTTTGACGCGCAAGGCAAAGCCAGCAGTATCGAAGAAAAGCCCCTGAATCCCAAAAGCAGCTATGCCGTGACCGGTCTGTATTTTTATGACAACCAGGTGGTGGACATAGCCAAGGCGGTGCAGCCCAGCCCCCGCGGCGAATTGGAAATCACAGCGGTGAACCAGGCTTACCTGGACCTGAACCAGCTCAACGTGCAAATCATGCAGCGCGGCTATGCCTGGCTGGACACCGGTACCCACGACAGCTTGCTGGAGGCCAGTCAGTTCATTGCCACCATTGAGCGCCGCCAGGGCCTGAAGGTCGCCTGCGTGGAAGAAATCGCCTGGCGCAATGGATTTATCGACGATGCCGAGCTGCAAAAATTGGCCCATCCGCTGGCCAAAAGCGGCTACGGCCAGTATTTGCTGCGCCTGCTGGCCGAACGCCAGCGCCATGAACCCTGATATTTGATTGCTCCCCATGAAAATAGTTGCGACCGCCATTCCCGACGTGCTCATCATCGAACCCCGTGTGTTCGGTGACGTGCGCGGTTTTTTCTTTGAGAGTTTCAATGAACAAGCCTTCCGGGCTGCAACGGGCCTGAATGTGGCCTTTGTCCAGGACAATCATTCCCGGTCTGCAAAAGGTGTGCTGCGCGGCCTGCATTACCAGATTGAGCAGCCCCAAGGCAAGCTGGTGCGCGTGGTGCGGGGTGCCGTGTTTGACGTGGCGGTTGATTTGCGCCAAGCCTCACCGACCTTTGGCCACTGGGTGGGCGTGGAGTTGTCGGAGGAGAACCATCGACAACTTTGGGTGCCGGCAGGATTTGGGCACGGGTTTTTGACCCTGAGCGAGACGGCTGATTTCTTGTACAAGACCACCGACTATTACGCCCCCGCCTTTGAGCGCTGCATTGCCTGGAACGATCCGGCGCTAGGGATTGAGTGGCCCTTGAACGGCATGGCCGCGCTGCTCTCGCAAAAGGACCAGGCGGGCGTATTACTGGCGAACGCGCAAGTTTTTGGGTCTGGCCCCGCTACAGGCCCAGGCCAGTCCGCTGCCTGAATGGCCCTGAGGGTACCTGAATCATGAACCTGAATCACTCAAGAATCGCGGTCATTGGCCTGGGCTATGTGGGCCTGCCGCTGGCGGTTGAGTTTGGCAAAAGCCGCGCTGTGCTCGGTTTTGATGTCAAGACAGCCCGTATTGCCGAGCTGCAAGGTGGACAAGACCACACGCTGGAGGTGAGTCCGGCCGAGTTGCATGCGGCCAGCCATTTGCAGTTCACGTCCGACCCGCTCGGGCTGATGTCTTGCCAGGTGTTCATCGTGACCGTGCCGACGCCCGTGGACCACGCCAACCGGCCAGACATGACGCCACTGATCAAAGCCAGTGAGGCCGTGGGCAAAGCCTTGAAGGCGGGCGACGTGGTAATTTATGAATCCACGGTCTACCCCGGCGCCACCGAAGAGGTATGTGTGCCGGTGCTGGAGAAGTTCAGCGGTCTGACATTCAATGTCGATTTCTTCTGCGGTTACAGCCCGGAGCGCGTCAACCCTGGTGACAAGCAGCATCGCCTGCCGAGCATCAAGAAGGTCACCAGCGGCAGCACCCCCGAGGTGGCCGAGGCGGTGGATCAGCTCTACCGACAAATCATTACTGCGGGCACCCACAAGGCCAGCAGCATCAAGGTGGCCGAGGCGGCCAAGGTGATCGAGAACACCCAGCGGGACGTCAACATTGCGCTCATGAACGAATTGAGCCTGATTTTCAGAAAGCTGGGCATCGACACCCTGGAGGTGCTGCAGGCGGCGGGAACCAAGTGGAATTTTTTGCCTTTCAGGCCGGGTCTGGTGGGGGGGCATTGCATTGGCGTGGACCCCTATTACCTGACCCACAAGGCCCAGGAAGTGGGCTACCACCCCGAGGTCATCCTGGCCGGGCGGCGCATCAACGACAGCATGGCCAGCTACGTGGCTGATGAGACTGTGAAGCTCATGCTGCGCAAAAATCTCCCCGTGCTGGGTGGTCGCATCCTGGTGCTGGGCCTGACCTTCAAGGAAAATTGTCCGGATCTGCGCAACACCAAGGTGATGGACATCGTCACGGCGCTGCGCGCTTACAACACCCGGGTTGATGTGTACGACCCCTGGATTGATGTGAATGAGGCTGCCCACGAGTACGGCCTGACCTGCTTGAATGCTTTGCCCGAACCCGGCCACTACGCGGCCGTGATCCTGGCTGTTGGGCACCACCAGTTTGTGGCGCTGGGCGAGGCGGGCATCAAGGCCCTGGGACAGCCCGGTGCGGTGTTATTTGATGTCAAAAGCCTTCTTCCCTTGGGTGCAGCAGACGGTCGCTTGTAAATGCTGCCAAATTGAGAATACCCCCATGACGACCGAAACCACCACGACCTCGCCCGCCACGGCCTATGAGCAGCTCCAGTTGCGGCTGCGCGCCGAGCCGGCCACCTGGCTGGTCACTGGGGTTGCCGGCTTTATCGGCAGCAACTTGCTGGAGACCTTGCTCAAGCTCAACCAGCGCGTCGTGGGGCTGGACAACATGTCCACGGGCAAGGAGAACAACCTCCAAGAAGTACAAACCCTGGTGACGGCCGAGCAATGGACCAACTTTCAGTTTATTCGCGGGGATATCTGTAACCTGGCTGATTGCCAGAAAGCCATGAGTTTTGAGGCGGCATCGCTCCAGTCCTATGAGGAATCCTCGGCACCGCAGCGAGCACCGTCATTCCCCGTGGACTTTGTGCTGCACCAAGCCGCCCTGGGCAGCGTGCCTCGCAGCGTGGCCGATCCCATCACCACCAACGCAGCCAATGTGACTGGCTTTTTGAACATGCTGGTGGCGGCGCGGGACGCCCGTGTCAAACGCTTTGTGTACGCGGCCAGCAGCTCCACTTATGGCGACCATCCGGGCCTGCCCAAGGTCGAAGGCATCATCGGCAAACCCTTGTCCCCCTACGCGGTGACCAAGTATGTCAACGAGCTGTATGCGGACGTGTTTGCCCGCACCTATGGTTTGGAGAGTATCGGCCTGCGCTATTTCAATGTGTTTGGACCCCGCCAGGACCCTGAAGGCGCCTACGCAGCGGTTATCCCCAAGTGGATTGCCAGCCTGATCAAGGGTGAGCCGGTCTTTATCAATGGAGATGGCGAAACCAGCCGCGACTTCTGCTTTGTGGCCAATGCCGTGCAAGCTAACTTGTTGGCGGCCACGGTATCCGTCGTTGCGGGTGACGAGCGGCAATTCACGAGTCCGGTGAACCAGGTCTACAACGTGGCGGTGGGGGATCGCACCACGCTCAATGAGCTTTTTGCTCAACTCAAACACCATTTGTTACCCCGTTTTCCTCATTTGCGGGATGCCGCCCCGAGCTATCGGGATTTCCGCGCGGGAGACGTGCGGCATTCGCTGGCGGATATTGGTAAGGCCCAGGCGCTGTTGGGGTAAGTGCCTACCAAACGGATTGGGGCGGGTTTGGGGATGGCGATGGAGTGGTATGGCAGCATGACACCACCATGATGCCCGTCGAACTTCTTCAGCGCATTGCAGCTGGCGAATCGCAAACGCTGGAATTTAAGGCCACGTTTGACAAAGCCTGCATCGCCACGCTGGTTGCCTTTGCCAACGCGCAAGGCGGCACGGTACTGGTGGGCGTGAGCGATGCGGGGCTTGTGCTGGGTACAACAGTGGGCAAAGAAACTCTCAACGACTGGCTGGGGCAAATCAAGTCCGCCACCAGTCCGTCGCTCATCCCCGACATCAGCGCTTACACCGAACAGGGCAAGACCGTAGTGTCAATTTGCATCAGCGAATTCCCCGTTAAACCCGTCAGCACTCGGGGCCGCTACTACAAGCGCGTTGCAAGTGCCAACCACGCACTGGCGCTGAACGAAATTTCCGATCTTTACGTGCAATCTCTCCAGCTCTCTTGGGATGCCTACGAGGCGCAGGGTTACAAGACTGATCAGCTTTCTGTCGTGAAAATCCAGCGATTCCTTCGCCTTGTCAATCAGCATGGTCGTTTTGCCTTGGATGAAACCGCACCGCATGCGGCGTTGCAAAAGCTCCGTTACCTAAAAAATGGCCAACCCACTTGGGCGGCCCTGCTCCTGTTTGCTGAGGACCCGATCCGTCACAACGTGCATATCGGTCGGTTCAAAACGCCCGACATGATCATTGACGACCGGCAATTTACCGACACCCTGTTTGACGTGGTCGAGCAGTCGATGAAATTCATCGTCTCTTACATTAGCGTCGCATTTGAATTTGATGGCAGCATCCAGCGAAAAGAGCGCTTTGGCTACCCACTGGCTGCCCTACGGGAAGCGCTGTTGAATGCGGTTGTCCATCGCAGCTACACCGATCCCAACGACATTCAGATCAAGATATTCGACGACAAGATCACCATTTTTAGCCCCGGCACCTTTTATGGAAACATCAGCGTAGCCGACATCCAAACAGATAATTACAGCTCCAGCTTGCGCAACAAGCTTGTCGCAGAAGGTTTCTACCTGATTAACGCGATTGAAAAATACGGCAGCGGTTTCATCCGTATCCGCCGGGCCCTGCAGGACTACCCGGAAGTTCAGTTCGATGTCACGGAATCTCAGGGCGGGGTGTTGGCAAGTTTTTCACAACAGCAGCCGAAGTTGCAAGATGTCAGTGCAAGTGGCGGTGCAAGTGGCGGTGCAAGCGGCGGTGCAAGCGGCGGTGCAAGTGAGGAATTGCTTGGCTTGCTGCAGATCATTCGGTCTCAGCCCGGGCTTCGGGTGGATGAGATTACCGCGAAAACAGCTAGGCCAAAGAGAACTATTGAGCGCTGGCTCAGGCAACTCAAGGCGCGTGGTGATATTGAGTTTCGTGGCGCAGCAAAGAGCGGCGGATATCACTCAAGATGAGTGATAAATTGGGCTCTATCCGACGAATAATAATGCTTTTTACATTCAAAAAAAATAGCAATTTCCCTTGTGCCATTGGC
>CAZBKX010000782.1:0-2663 GCA_964492535.1 uncultured Rhodoferax sp.
CCCGGTACAACAGGTCGGTGGGGCTTTCATCCGTGCGATCGAGCAGGGTGATTTCTGGAACAGGTGACGAGTCGGGGTTGGCCATGGCTGATTTTGGCATGCCGGCAGCCCTTTTGAGGGCTGCGTCTGCAAGCCGTCAAGGCGCCTTGTTGATGGCGATGTAGATTTCTGAGCCTGCCCGTTTGAACTCTTTGGACTTCGCGTCCATGCCCTCGCTCAACGCATCTTCTTCGCTCAGGCCCCGGGTCTTGGCGTACTCGCGCACCTCTTGCGAGATTTGCATCGAGCAAAACTTGGGGCCGCACATGGAGCAAAAATGTGCCACTTTGCTGGAATCCTTGGGCAGCGTTTCATCATGAAAGTCACGCGCCGTGTCGGGGTCCAGCGACAGGTTGAACTGGTCCATCCAGCGGAATTCAAAGCGTGCTTTGGACAGCGCGTCATCACGCGCCCGCACCCCCGGGTGCCCCTTGGCCACATCGGCCACATGGGCGGCAATCTTGTAAGTGATGATGCCCACCTTCACGTCGTCGCGGTCGGGCAAGCCCAGGTGTTCTTTGGGGGTCACGTAGCACAGCATGGCGGTGCCAAACCAGCCAATCATGGCGGCACCAATGCCGCTGGTGATGTGGTCGTAGCCCGGAGCGATGTCGGTGGTCAGTGGGCCCAGGGTGTAGAACGGTGCCTCGTGGCAGTGCTTGAGTTGCTCGGTCATGTTGGCCTGCACCATGTGCATCGGCACGTGGCCGGGGCCTTCAATCATCACCTGCACATCTTGTTGCCAGGCTTTTTGCGTGAGTTCACCCAGGGTGCGCAGTTCGGCAAACTGGGCTTCGTCATTGGCGTCAGCCCCGGAGCCCGGACGCAGGCCGTCGCCCAGCGAGTAGCTGACGTCATAGGCTTTCAGAATTTCGGTCATTTCATCAAAGTGGGTGTAGATGAAATTCTCCTTGTGGTGGGCAATGCACCACTTGGCCATGATGGAGCCACCGCGCGACACGATGCCGGTCACGCGCTGCGCGGTGAGGTGAATGAAGGCCAGGCGCACGCCCGCATGCACAGTGAAGTAGTCCACGCCCTGCTCGGCTTGCTCAATGAGCGTGTCGCGGAAGATGGCCCAGGTCAGGTCTTGCGCCACGCCGCCCACTTTTTCCAGCGCCTGGTAAATCGGCACGGTGCCAATGGGCACGGGAGAGTTGCGCAAAATCCAGTCGCGCGTGGTATGAATGTTTTTGCCGGTAGACAAGTCCATGACCGTGTCTGCGCCCCAGCGAATGGACCACACCAGCTTTTCCACCTCTTCGTCAATACTGGAGGTGACCGCGGAGTTGCCAATGTTGGCGTTGATCTTGACCAGAAAGTTGCGGCCAATGGCCATGGGCTCAACTTCAGGGTGGTTGATGTTGGCGGGAATGATGGCGCGGCCGCGGGCGACCTCGTCGCGCACAAATTCGGGCGTCATCACCTTAGGAATGCTGGCGCCAAAGCTGTTGCCGGCCAGGCGTGCTTCACGCTCGGGGTTGCCCAGGTATTGCTCCATCCAGGCCTGCTTTTGGTTCTCGCGGATGGCCACATATTCCATCTCGGGGGTGATGATGCCTTGGCGGGCATAGTGCATTTGCGACACATTGCCGCCCGCCTTGGTACGGCGCGGGGTGCGCTGCAAGCCGGCGGCTTGGAGACGCAGCGTGGCCAGGGCATCCGACTCGCCATTTTTCAGGCCATCATCCAGCGCATAGGGCGTGCGACCGATATAGGACTCGGTGTCGCCACGACTTTCAATCCAGGGGCTGCGCACACCGGCCAGGCCGCGGCGCACATCAATGTCAGCCTGCGGGTCGGTGTAGGGGCCCGAGGTGTCGTACACGGTCACGGCTTCGCCGTTGCTCTGCATGATTTCACGCAGCGGCACCTGGATGTCAGCGCGTGAGCCGGGAATATAGATCTTGCGGGAGGCTGGCAGCGGCACGCGGGTCTCGCGCATCAGCTGGGTGAATTTATCGCTTGCGTTCATGGTGAATCTCTCCTGATGGTGTGACTGAATGCTCCAGGGAACAATCAGCCAATCACGCGAACAAGGGAGAACCACATTCAACCCGAAAGACGAGTTGACAATCGGTATTTTGTCAACGGACGTGGCAAGGGGCACTGCAGCTTGGCTCTTCTTACGCCGGTATGAACCGGATCAAGTTCGCGGGTTTGGTTGACCATCTCAGCGCCATCACAGCGCACCCCGGGCGAGTCGAATTTTAGGAGATTGGCTTTTGACCCTTGTTGGCAAGCGGGTTACGGTGACCTACTTTGGCTCGTTTCGAACCCGCTCGCGCATTGCGTTTTTCAGTCTTTCAAGCTTCAGTCGGTCAGGAATATCGGTCTCACGTGAAGTTCGTTTGGTTTGCAGCATTCCGTCCACATCCAAAGTCACCACGGGGACGCCGTTGAGCATCACGGTCTGAATGTGCTTGCGCAATTCTTCGAATGATCGAGACGCTGCCACGTACAACAAATCGATATAAATTTCACCTTCCAAGGCGGTTGAATGCCCCTTATCCATCCACTCAAGCCGCAACTCCTTCAGGGCAGCGGTATTTTGCGGCATCGATTCGAGCGCGCGCAGCAGCCGAATGTTGTTGGCGGGGTCAACAGGAAGCAACAAGTCGATG
>CAZBKX010000783.1:0-1509 GCA_964492535.1 uncultured Rhodoferax sp.
CGTACAGCAGCACGCCCAGCGAGTAGATGTCGCTGCGCGTGTCGACGTCGAGCTGATTGAATCCGGCCTGTTCCGGGCTCATGTACTCCACCGTGCCGACGACGGTCCCGAAGCCAGTGTGCAGGCTCTTCTCGGTGAGCTGCTGGCCGGTCGCCTTGGCCACGCCGAAGTCAATCACCTTGGGCACTGGCCGATCTTCCTTCACGGTGACCAGGATGTTCGACGGCTTGAGGTCGCGGTGGATCACGCCCTTCTGGTGCGCGTGCTGCACGGCCTGGCAGACTTGCATGAACAACTCCAGCCGTTCGCGCGTGGCCAGCTTGCGCTCGTCGCAGAACTGGGTGATCGGGATGCCCTTCACCAGTTCCATCACGAAGTAAGGCCGGCCCGAGTCGGTGGCGCCGCCGTCGAAGACGCTGGCGATGTTAGGGTGTTCCATCATCGCCAGCGCCTGGCGCTCGGCCTCGAAGCGGGCCACCACCTCGCGGGTGTCCATGCCCGGCTTGATGATCTTGAGCGCGACGCGCCGGCGCAGCGGTTCCTCCTGCTCGGCCATCCACACCACGCCGAAGCCGCCCTCGCCGATCTGCTCTAACAGCTTGTAGCGGCCGATGCGCGCGCCGAGCCGCTCGGCGATCGACGGGAACCCGCATTCCGCCACCCCACCGGCCCCAGGTGAGACGGGTTGGTCCGGCAAATCATCCCCCATGGCAGCACCCAACAGACAGGCGGGGCACATGTCACCGCCGTGACCCCGGGCGAGCGGAGCGCCACATGCCGGGCAGGTGGAAGGATCCGTCATGGCGTCTGGCAGTTTGGTATTTTGATTCATTGGGTCAATATCCGAATGTGCATCTAATCTCCCGTTGCAGCGGACGGAAGGAGTCATAACAGAAGTGTTATTTGAGCAGCTGGCACATCAGGCATGCCGGCCAGGATCGCCAAATCAGTAACCGGAGTACACCGTGGCATATCCCGGATCGGCAACCGGCTTGAGCTTGGAGTCATAGCATTTGCCCAGGACGAGTTTTGATGCCAACTCCGTGTATTTCTCCAACGGCGCGGAGGAGGACTTCACTTGCACGACCTTGCCTTGCGCATCCTTCACGACGATGATCCAACCATCGTAGGAATAGCCGTATTTGTAGCCGATCTTGTCAAACCCGGTAGTGACTTCCTCGCACACATGCTCCTGCGTCTTGCGCGGTGCCAGCGACAACTCCACTTGTTCCTGCAGCAGCACCTTCTTGACCTTGCTGTCCGTCGCGCACTGACCGAGAACGGAAATGGTCGCCGTATATCCCTCGTAAGTCTGCTTGACGTCCGTGTTGGTGAATTTCACGGTGACGACGATCTTCTGCTTCTTGTAATCGGAGGATGAACTCAAGCCTCTGGCGGGTTTCGAGGCAACCACGTTGATCTGCACGCCTTTATCAAACGGGATGACTGGCGCAGCCTGCTGGGCGGATGCAAGGGCTCCGCAGGCGACCACTGCCGCCATCAGCAGGG
>CAZBKX010000784.1:0-1610 GCA_964492535.1 uncultured Rhodoferax sp.
CCGCGCTCATGGAAGTTGGCGTCACGGAGGCGACCGCGCGTGGAGTGCGGATCAATCTCAAGACGCTCCAGTCCGGCGCCCCGGTGATTCAGGCCCGGCTCGGCGGCGTCGCTGGCCCGGTCATCGCCCAGCACGAGGTGGACGAGTTCACGCTCCGCTCGCAGGCGACGACCTTCATCGCTGTCGTCGATACGTTCCCGGACGGCGCCAAGCTCATCCAGACCAATCTCGAAATGGCCCCGCACGTCCCGAACCTGGTGGTGAAACTGCACATCATCATCCGCGGCGTCACCTTTGAGGACTCGACCTTGGACCTGGAGATCAACACCAGCGACTTCACGTATGATGAGGCCAGCGGCAAGTGGCTGTATGCCTACCGCATGATCTCCACCCCCGACCTCTTTACCGGCTCCTGCCACGACTTGGCGATCTACCAGAGCAACGACCAGGTGGGGAGGTAAGCGGGAAGCGGGAAGAGGTAAGCGGGAAGAATGAGAGATGTCAGGTGGAATGATGTTGTAGGGCCTTCGCTTGTCGAAGGCCGTCTTGGTGATCGCCGTCGACTGGAGCAGGCGGCGGAGGGCTGCCGGGTGGCAAGTGCTGAGTGAACGCGGGAATTGCGATTGCGGTGGTGAATCGAAATGAATAGTGTACGGGAGCAATAATGAAACGAAGATTGACAGTAGCGCTGATGGGCCTGGGGATTTCGGTTGTGACTTGGATCGCGATGGCGGGGATCAACCCGCACATTCAGGAGGTGGACCTGGATATCGAGGGAGTGGCGGACGACGCTGAGTTCTCCCCGGGCGGTTTTGTCTGCAGCAACGGTTTGAAGCAGATCACGTTGCACTCAGAGGGCGTGAACCCGCCCATGCGGATGCGCCTGAACTGGGACAGCGCGAAGATCGCCGTATGTGCGACGACGAATGACCCAGGGACGCCGGGGCCCTCCGAGATGTACTGGGATGTCCAGACGCCCTGGACCACGCAACTGTGGGTGAGGGGCGTGGCGGTGAGTGCCACCGGCCCAGCAGGCACAAATTGCGGGCCCGAGCACATGGCCCTGGAGGCTATCAATAACGGCAGCCCCTACCTCTATGATCGGGTGGCGTTTACCGTCCTTAAAGTGGACATCGCGCAAGTTGAGACCAACGTATGCTGGAAGATGACCAACGCGGTGCTGAATCTCACGGCGGACAGTTATCTGGGCGGCGGGACGGCGGACTGGTCGAGCGAACCGGCTGGGATTTCGGGGAGCGGCACAAGCGTGGCGTTCAATCCGAGTGCGCTGACACCGACGAGTTACGTGGTGATGGCGCGGTCGAGTCTGCTGACAAACTGCTACGACACTTGCACGGTGCGCGTCCTTAAAGTGGATATCGAGCAGACGAACGACGTGTACTGTGTGCATCAAACTAACGCGACTCTTAATCTGACTAGCGACAGCTTCCTTGGCAGCGGCACGGCCAACTGGACAAGTGTTCCGGCAGGGATCAGTGGCACTGGCTCGAACATCACGTTCAATCCCAGTACGTTTACACCTACTCAGTACGTTGTTACGGCGAAATCAAGCCTTCTCTCGACATGCGAGGATACGGCCACGGTATGTG